>NZ_CAXAVM010000036.1:0-44038 GCF_963972345.1 uncultured Gimesia sp.
GGTATTGATTGAGATATCCAGCTCGCCAAACTGTGTCAGGCACAGACTGCGGGGAATGGGGGTCGCCGTCATGACCAGCATGTGGGGGGTATTCTGATCGCTGGAGAAATGCGCCCGCTGCATCACGCCAAACTTATGCTGCTCATCGATGATCACCAGTCCCAGGTTATGGTATTGGACATCTTTCTGGACGACCGCCTGCGTGCCTACGATCAGTTGCTGATCTCCAGCAGCGATCTTTTCCAGGGTCGCTTTTCGCTCGGAGGGAGACAGGCTGCCGGTCAGGATGCAGCGTTCTACCCGACTGTGTTTCAATATCTGATTGATGGTTTCCCAGTGCTGCACAGCCAGCAGTTCCGTGGGAGCCATCAGAACCGCCTGGTTCCCGCAGGCAATCGTGGCCAGCATCGCATAAATCGCAATCGCGGTTTTGCCTGCCCCCACGTCCGCCTGCAACATGCGATGCATGGCCCGGCCCGAAGCCAGATCGGTTTTGATCTCTTCAATCGCCTGATTCTGCCCCTCGGTCAGATCGTAGGGAAACAGTCGCCTGATGCGGGCGTCGACTTTCGCTGTGACCTTAACCAGGGGGGCATTATCAACGCAGGTCCAGAGTCGCCTGCGCATCGCCAGTGCCAGTTGAAATTCCAGCAGATCATCATAGATGACTCGATGCACGCCCGCCTGATATTCGTCCATGGTCCGGGGCTTATGCATCTGGATGACGGCCTGGCTTAAGGGAATCAGCGACTGCGTTTCCCGAAAATTCTCCGGCAGATAGTCGGGGATCAGCTGCGCATATTCCTCCACGGCAGCACGAACGAAACGCCGCATCTGGTACATTTTGATGCCTTCGGTCAGGCTGTACCGGGGTAAGATCAGTCCCTGGGGATCATCCAGGTCTTCTTCCAGTACCTGGAACTGGGGATGGGAAATCTCCCACTTTCCGGAGCGGCGTTTAGGTTTGCCGGAAAACATCAGCAACTGCCCGGGGAAAAAACGTTTGATGACCCAGGGCTGATTGAACCAGGTTCCCTTCAGAAAACCAGTGCCACAATCCAGCAGTATTGCAGTAATTGTCCGGCCACGTGAGATCGTCCGGGCATCCAGGTCCACGACTTTTCCACAGACGGAAGCGGGCAGATCTTCTTCCAGCTCATTCACCGGTCGCACATCAGTCAGGTCCAGTACACTGCGGGGCAGATGCCAGAGCAGGTCCTCTACCGTTTGGATTCCGATTTTTTCGAGCAGTTCACCACGTTCCGGCCCCACTCCATTAAGAAATTGAACGGGAGTCTGCAGAGGAGATTCGGTCATCGTATTCTACAACCGTTCGAGCCGAGTTATATGAATCAGTTTCTTGATGTGTTGCCCGATGCCAGGCAGAACGCATCATATATTAACATAGCGTCTCTCGTCGTGTTATCCACGGTCCCAATCTCTCTGGAAACGCCACAGTAAAACGGGACGCAGTCTAATATTCAGACTCACTTTGCATTTTAAGTGCAAACTCTACTGCCAGTTCATCACAGCGCTCATTTTCCGGATGACCACTGTGTCCTTTGATCTGGGTGAAGTTCACTGTGTGTCGCTCCAGCAGGATATCCAGTTTCCGCCAGAGTTCTTCATTCTTGACAGGCTTCCAGCTTTTCCCTTCCCGTCGACGCCAGTTGTTTTTTTTCCAGTTTGGCATCCATTCCTTTGAGCCTTTGGCAACGTACACGCTGTCCGTAATCACTTCCACCCGGGAAGGTCGTTTCAAAAGTTCCAGCCCGGAAATGACCGCCTGCAACTCCATCTGATTATTGGTTGTGACTGCCTCGCCTCCGGAAAACTCTTTTTCCGTTCCCGTGGAAGGATGTCTCAGAATGACTCCCCAGCCTCCCGGACCCGGATTTCCCCTGCAGGCACCATCGGTAAAGATCTGCACAAACGGGAGCGCATCCTGATTTGCTGCATCATCAGTCATAATACTGAAAACGTACGCCTGGCAAGAAATAAACGACGACTCGAATTTGAGTCCCGGTACAAACAACAACTGCAGAGGCTACTACGCATAAGCGTAGAATCAGCCCTGATGAATTCTGGGAAAGAAGCGGAGCGCTCTATTGCGACTATCGTTCTCGATAGACAATACGTCCACGATTCAGGTCATAGGGGGAGACCTCGACCACGACTTTGTCACCCGGGACGATACGAATAAAGTGCTTTCGCATCTTGCCGGCTACATGCGCCAGAACCTGGTGTCCGTTTTCCAGTTCGACTCGAAACTGAGTGTTTGCCAGTGCCTCGGTCACTGTACCTTCGACTTCAATGGCCTCTTCTTTGGCCATAACAATTGTATCCTGTCCAATAAAGTTCTTAATACGGGAATAAGCGATACATCTCGCATAAACCTAACTCCTGTCTCAGCCTGATGAAAGACTTTCGGGAGTTCTCTGTGCCACTTATTGTGACAGGGAGAGGTCAAATATGCCAGTCTGAACAGACCCGCAAGTTATATAACCTCTGATTCAGGCAGGGAAATCCCTGTAGATTTGCCGATTCAACGAATTTTAAGAGGGGAGAACGAGTTTTCCCGGCATCAGTCGTCAAACGTGAGGTAGGCTTTATTAAATCGGGCCCTGCTTATGGAAAGTGAAACATATCAATTGTCGGTCCGTTGATCTGGAAGGCAACTTTCAGATTGTCACACATCTGACAGGATTGTAGTCATGCAGTATCTTAAAAGATTTCTCGTAGAAGAAGATGGTCCTACCGCTGTCGAGTATGCTGTGATGCTGGCCGCGATCGTGATGGTCTGTATCGCCGCGATCGCCGCGATCGGAACCCGCACGAATGCCCTGTTTGAAAATGCGACGACCGAAATGCAGAATCACGGCATGTAATCGTCTGATCTAATTGCAATATTGATCCTCACCCCTCGAATCCCGACTGCGTCCTGCAGAATTGCACTTCTACGGCATTTCATTAAGATTCCATTCCACTAAACTGCATACCATTAAACTGCTGTAATCACAGACTTCTGTTTCGATCCCCAACTCCCGGAACCGCTATGCCAGATTGCTATATTGCACTCGGTGGAAATCAGGGCTCTGTCCGTGAAACCTTCGCTCGGGCACTGGAACACCTCAATCTGCACCCGGAAATTTCTGTCATCCAGACCAGTACGTGGATCGAAACCGCACCGGTGGGCGATCAGACGAGCGATCCTTTTCTGAATGGTGCTGCGCAGCTTTCGACATCACTTTCTCCCGAATCACTGCTGTTAGAACTGCAGCAGCTGGAAGCAGAATGGGGCCGTATCAGAAAGGTTCGCTGGGGTGCCCGGCCGCTCGATCTGGATCTGTTACTCTATGATCAGCGAATCATTTCAACCGACGATCTGATCGTTCCGCATCCGGCCTGCTGGTATCGCCGGTTTGTACTGGATCCCCTGGCTGAAATCGCCGCCGACGTCATTCATCCGGAGAAACAGATCACCATTCAGGAATTGCGGCAGCGTCTGCTGGTAACGCCGTTTCGATTTGTTCTGGCCGGGCTCCCGCCTGAAGAAACGAATTCTCTGATAGAAAATCTGCAGCAACGGTACCCTGAAGTCCTGTTTTCCAGCTGGGAATTGCAAGATTCAACCGAATCTGCTTTCCAGGAACCAACTTTAATTGCCTGGCTGGGGTCTCCGATGTCATCCACAAAATTTGAAGATTTACCCCTGATTCCCCGGCTGAACCTCTCTGAATATCAAGGGGATACTGAACGAATCGTTCATGTCTTGCAATCTGCGCTGGATTTCCAGTAAAAATCGTCTATACTAATAGATAAGGGCTCGCCGATATTTTTAATAGGACTGCTCGAAATCAAACAATGATGATTTGGTTCAGTCAGTCTTGCCTGCCTTCGCCCTCCCACCTTTTCGAATTTGGAGACCTGACACGATGCTCAAGATCCTGGGTTCTCAAAAAGCTAAGTTTTGTGATCAGATAACACGCCGCAACTTTCTCCAGATTGGTGGCCTCGCTTTAGGTGGCATGTCGCTGCCGCAAATTTTACAGGCGGAAAATTCTTCCCCCCAGCGGAAGAACCACAAAGGCATCATCATGATCTTCCTGCCGGGAGGTCCTCCGCATCAGGATATGTGGGATATTAAAGTCGATGCCCCCAGCGAAATTCGAGGCGAATTCAACGCCATTTCCACCAACGTACCCGGCATTGAAATCGGGGATCAATTTCCGCGAATGGCACAGATGGCTGACAAGTTCGCCTTCATCCGTTCAATGGTGGGTTCGGATGGTCGACACGATGCCTTTCAGTGTCTCACCGGTCAACGCTTTGGAAACCAGCCCCTGGGAGGCTGGCCCAGTTTAGGTTCGGTCCTTTCGCAAAAGTATGGCCCCGTCGACCCCTCCATTCCTCCGTTCCTCGGTCTCTCTCCTAAAATGGGGCACATGGAATGGGCCCGCGCCGGAGACCCTGGTTTCCTGGGTCTGTCACATGCGCCGTTCCGTCCCAATGGTGAAGGCATGGCTGATATGACCCTCAATGGCATCTCGTTGGATCGACTGGATAACCGTAAAAAAGTACTCAATTCTCTCGATCAGTTCCGCAGTAAAGTCGATGCGTCCGGCATGATGGAAGGGCTCGACTCGTTCACACAACAGGCGTTTGGCATTCTGACCTCCAGCAAACTGGCGGATGCCCTTGATCTCTCCAAAGAAGATCAGAAACTCCGCGATCGATATGGCCGGGGAACCTCACAGCTCCGCGCAGATGGCGGCCCCAAACTGCTCGATGATTTCCTCACCGCCCGTCGTCTGATTGAAGCCGGGGCACGTTGTGTGACGCTGGCCTTCAGTCGCTGGGACTGGCATGGCGGTAACTTCAAACGCGGTCGCGAAGACATGCCGATGCTCGATCAGGGGGTGACCGCGCTGGTGGAAGACCTCGAACATCGTGGGATGCTGGATGATGTCACCGTTGTCGTCTGGGGTGAATTCGGACGGACTCCCAAGATCAATGCCAACTCCGGCCGCGATCACTGGCCTCGTGTCTCCACTGCCGTTGTTGCTGGCGGCGGCATGAAAACCGGTAAGGTCATCGGCTCGACCAATCGACTCGGCGAATATGCAGAAGACCGCCCGGTCCATTTCCAGGAAGTCTTTGCCACCCTCTATCACAATCTGGGCATCAATGTCGAAACCAGTACCGTCACCGACCTGCAGGGACGCCCCCGCTATCTGGTCGATACGAACCAGTATAAAGTCATGCCCGAACTGGTCTGAGCTGATTTACCGGAAAATACATTGAGTTCTGCAGGCAATGCAGGGGAAGTCCCCTGTCTCTTCGCGTGAGAAACGGGACTTCATATCTTGCCCTTCATGGTACTCTCAATCGTCGCCAGTTTCGTGACTTTCGAATCCATCGGTGTAGAAATTGATTCCGTGTAATCAGGGGACCAATGCGCAGTGCATTTTTTCGACTTGACGCCGTCGCGCCCTTTCCGAAACTACGAGTTATGCGTCGCGCGCGTAGCATGGTATTTCACATAGGGAACAGTTTCCCCCTGCCGATTTCAGTACTATAAAAGTCTCTTGTAATATCGTTTTTTTCTCTCATTTTCCGGCTCTTGTTCAAAAGGTTCACTACCTGTCAACCCGCTTTGGTACGCATTCCGTTCCCTTAGGGAGCCCTGAGCTGTGACTTTCAGCCTCGAAACGCGACAGAACTGCGCCTGACTCAAAATGAAGCATCTTTTCAACCAGGAGCTTCGGGCAAATGTCTTGACTCTCGGTTTGACGTTGATGAAGAATCGCGTCACATTTCACTATCGCGTCTTTCAATCTATTATTATCAGCCCATATATCCCTGGAGACGCTATCGTAAACCGGGACCCAGTTTAAAATGGGGAGTCGGCCTTTCATTGTACCAGAAAGCAACTGAGCTCAGATCGGAATTTCCTGCCGAAACGATTTCAGCGAAAATCGTTCGTGTAGATTTCGCCAGTGATCGGCGTTTTGTCTCCCACCCGGCAGCAGCGATTTCGATCAGGGATTTGAGCAGGTCTCTTGCAAACACAGGAAATATAATATCAGTCTTCAAAAATCACTCGCTGTCCTTGTCTCTGAAAATTCTGTTAAATACACTTTCAATTCACAGTGATTATCAAAACGAAATAACAGACGCCTGCTTTGTTACGCGAAGCAGCTTTGAGGATTGACGATGTCCGACAAATCGACGCCAGAGACCGTAGAAACCATTATCCGAAATCGCAAGACGGAAAAAGTACTCTGTGATATTGAGGCACATCGGCCTGTTCCCGCTGACATCGCAGAACGCAATCGTGAAATCGTACTCCAGGCGATTAAGACCGCGGGCTGGGCTCCGTTTCACTATCCACGCAAAGTCGATAATTTAGCGGAACCGTGGCGCGCCTATGTTTTATGGCATGAGCAGGCAAAACAGGCGGCGATTTACCTGCGCGATGAATTAAACGTCACCTCAAAAGAGCCCCGGCTGGCAGCCGCCTGTAGCGCGCTGGTTCTCGTGACCTGGTTGCCCGAGGTCTCTGCTGCTGATGTACAGCAGGATGCAAAAGTCGAACGTGAAACGTTACTGGCACGAGACGAAGAGCACCTGGCTGCGGCTTCAGCGATGGTCCAGAATCTGTTACTGATGCTGACCGCGCACGGTATGGGAAACTACTGGTCGAGTGGGGGAAAACTGAAGGGACCGGAGATGTTCCAGTACCTCGGCATTCCCGAACAGGAAAAATTACTGGCAGCTGTCTTCGTTGAGTACCCGGAAATGAGGGACGATTCCCAAGAACGCAAACCGGGCAGCCTGCGAAACGACCGAAGCGATCAGTGGATTCGCGAAGTGACCCTGTAAGAGTAAAAAACATTTACTCCCAGCAGGATCTCAACCAGCGATCACACTTGAATCTGCGAGAGTTCCTGCCAGAGCAGGGCACTGGCCAGGGTTCCCTGTCGAAATGATTCCAGCGAAAAGCGTTCGTTCGGGCTATGGAGGTTGTCCGTATTCTGTCCCCAGCCCAGCAGCAGGGTTTCTACGCCGACCAGCGACTGAAATGTCTCGACGACGGGTATCGAGCCTCATTCGCGAATCATGACCGGCGCGGTTCCGAATGCCTGCTCGATGGCCGTCCGGGCTGCCGACATGTAAGGGCTGTTGAAATCAAAGACCAGACCGCGGCAGCCGTGGAAGTCGATGAATTCCATCGTCAGTCCCGGCGGCAGCTGATCGCGCAGAAACTGTTCCAGCGCTTTCGTCAATGCTTTGGGATCCTGGTCCGGTACCAGGCGGCAGCTGATTTTGACGCGTGCCTGAGCCGGTACAATCGTCTTGGGCCCTTCGCCCGTGTATCCTGAAATCATGCCGTTCACATCGCACGTCGGTCGCGCCCAGCGGCGTTCCAGCGTGGTAAAGCCTGCTTCACCGGCGACCGCATTCACGCCCAGGTTCTGCATGAACGTCGCTTCTTCAAACGGCAGCGCGGCAAACTGATCACGCTCTTCCTGAGTCAGTTCCAGTACGCCATCATAAAAACCGGGGATCTGTACCCGTCCCTGGTCATCGTGTAAGGCGGCGACCATCTTTGCCAGTCCATTGCCCGGGTTCGTTACCGCACCACCGAACACACCACTGTGCAGATCCTGTCGGGGGCCGCGGACAATCACTTCGCAGGCCAGGATGCCCCGTAGTCCATAGGTAATGGCAGGAATGCCCGGTCCGTACTGGCTGGTATCACTGATGACCGCGATATCGCTGGCAACCAGATCCTTATTGTCTGCGAGAAAACGGTCCAGGTTGTCGCTGCCCACTTCTTCTTCGCCTTCAATCACGAAGACTACGTTGACGGGCAGTTCGCCGTGCGTTTTCATCCAGGCTTCAACCGATTTAATGTGCGTATACATCTGCCCTTTATCATCGGTCGCGCCGCGGGAGTAAATGTGTCCCTCGCGGATGTCCGGTTCAAAGGGAGGTGTCGTCCATTGGTCGAGCGGATCGGGAGGCTGCACATCGTAGTGACCGTAAATCAGTACGGTCGGCTTTCCGGCTGCTTTTTTCCAGGCCCCGTAAACAATCGGATGACCGGCGGTTTCCACCAGTCGGCTTTCGATGCCCGCCGCTGCCAGCTGTTTCAGTACGAACTCGGCTCCCCGTCTCGTTTCCGACTTCAAAGTCGAGTCGGCACTCACACTGGGAATTTTCAGGAATTCGATCAGTTCACTGACGGCCTGATCCTGATGTTGCTCTAAATAGCTGCGAACTTGCTCAACCATTGTTTTCCTGTAACCTTGATCCTGCTAAGTTATGATACATTGAAGGTGAGAGAGACTCGGCGAATGATGTTGTGAACTCTGAGTATAAGTCCCCGTGGATCATTTGAGTATAGAAGTCATCCATGAAAACAGCAGATGTTGTAATAATTGGAGGGGGAATCATTGGCCTGGCGACCGGCTGGCAGATCAGTCGGCGGTTCCCCGGTCAATCAATTCTGATTCTCGAAAAAGAAAACCAGGTGGCACAACATCAGACCGGCCATAATTCCGGAGTGCTGCATTCCGGAATCTACTACAAGCCGGGCTCGCTCAGGGCCATCAACTGTCGCGAAGGCAAACGCCTGATGGAAGAGTTCTGCGACGCGGAAGAAATTTCCTGGGATCAATGTGGCAAAGTGATCGTGGCCGTCGACGAACGGGAGTTTCCTGCCCTGGATCGCATCTATGAACGGGGGCAGTTGAATGGCGTCCACTGTGAAATGATTGGGGAGGACCGCGTCAAGGAACTGGAACCACACGTGGCCGGGATTCGAGGCATCCATGTTCCCGAAACCGGCATCGTCGATTACACACAGGTCTCCCTGCGACTGGCCGCACGTATTCAGGAGCAGGATAACCAGATTCTGACCGGGGCCGAAGTCACAGGTATCCGGCATCACGCCGACTCGATTACCGTGAATACAAAACAGGGGGACATTTCCGCAAAACAGGTCATCAACTGTGGCGGGCTGTTCAGCGATCGCCTGGCCCGCATGGGGGGGGCGAAACCCGCATGCAAAATCGTTCCCTTTCGCGGCGAATATTATGTACTCAAACCAGCGGCGGAACATCTCTGCAAAGCCCTGATCTATCCGGTCCCCAATCCCGAATTTCCCTTTCTCGGCGTGCACTTCACTAAAATGATTCATGGCGGCGTCGAATGCGGCCCGAATGCGGTCTGGGCTTTTGCGAGAGAAGGCTATACGAAAACCCGTATCAATATCGGCGATTTGTTGGAAGCGGCCACTTATCCAGGATTTCGTAAGATGGCTTTCAAATACTGGAAGACCGGCCTGAAAGAGATGTGGCGGTCCTTCAGCAAGCCGGCGTTCGTGCATGAACTGCAGCGGCTGATTCCCGAAATTAAAGCTGCCGACCTCGAAGCGGCCCCCGCGGGTGTGCGTGCCCAGGCACTCGGGCCGGATGGAACCCTCGTGGACGACTTTATGATTGATGAATCGGATCGCATGATCAATGTTTTAAATGCCCCTTCACCGGCAGCCACTTCGTCATTACGGATCGGTTCGATGATCACGGATCTGCTGGCCCGCCGGATTCAATAACAGAAAGAACAGCGTTAATGCCGGCTTCGATCATCACTTACTGGGGGTATGCCACCGTTGTCTTCTGGGCGGTCCTGCTGGTGCCTTCGTTACTGATGATGATCCGTAAACGCATCACCCGCTGTCTGCCTGGGACGGAGACTCCTGAAGTCTGGCCTGCGATCTCCGTCATTGTGCCCGCCAAAGACGAAGCCGAAACCATCGAATTGACACTCAACTCGCTGTTGGCATCCGACTATCCCCGGCTGGAAATCATCGCCGTCAATGATCGCTCGACCGACGAAACGGGGGCGATCATGGAACGGGTCGCGCAAGCCGCCTCAGAGCAGGACCGCGTCTCCATGCAGATTGTTCATATCACAGAACTGCCGGCGGACTGGCTGGGGAAATCACACGCCATGCATCAGGCGGCAAAACAGGCGACGGGCGAACTGTTACTGTTTACCGACGGTGATATTATTTTCAATCCCCGCGCGATTTCAGAAGCGACACGTGTCTTTCTGCAGCAGAAACTCGATCATCTCTGCCTGCTGCCTCAACTGGCGCGCGGCGGTCTGCTGGAAATGGCATTCATTACCTTCTTTGGCTTTCTGCTGACCGGGGGCATGTTTCTCTGGCTCATCCCGACCCGCTGGCACTTCGCCTATATTGGCATCGGCGCCTTCAACCTGGTCCGCACCGAAGTGTATCAACAGGTTGGCGGGCACGCTGCGATCAAGCTGGATGTGCTGGATGACATCAAACTCGGTAAACTGATCAAGAACTATTATTATAAACAGGACTTTTACCTGGGCATCGAACAGCTCAAGGTTCGCTGGCAGCCTTCCGCGTGGGGCGTGATTACCGGCGTCGAAAAAAACTCGTTCGCCTCGTTTCACTACTCGCTGTTGCGGGTCTCGCTGGCGACACTGGTCTTTCTCCTGTTTTTTATCGCACCCTTTATCGTCCCGTTTCTGTATCCACTCTCACAGACGATCGGCTTTCTGATCACCGTCGGCCTGCTGCATCTCTGTTATGCCACGATTGCCGTTCTATTTTCTTCGGGGCTCCGCGTGACGCCACTGTTGTTCTTCTCTTCGCTGGCACTCGCCTTTGCCATCTGGCGGTCGGCATATATCACGATCAAAAACGGCGGCGTCCGCTGGCGCGATACGATTTATCCGCTGGATGTGCTGAAGAAGAACCTGTATTGAAGAGCAGGGGAACCGTTAATTCGCCGATTCCGGGGGCTGATCTGGCTTTTCGGATTCTGATTTCGGGTACCCCGGTTTATTTTTGACGGTGAGGTACCGGCTGCTGGTCTGGCTGCCGTCTGTGCCCAGTAACTCGATGCGGCGCTGCATGGTATCGATGATGAAGCGTCTGCCGTCAGTCAGGTACAATTCGTTCCAGGCATGTCCTCCGGCGCGGCTGGCATCACCATAATTGCCGCGAACCAGCGAGACGTCCAGACCCGCTTCGTCGGCCAGCAGTTTGAACAGCAGCGCCCGATGGCGGCAGACGCCGGCTCCACAAATACGGGTGACTTCGCCGAGCAGGACTCCCTCGTTTGCATATTCTCTGGTCAGCAGCACGACGGCAGGAGTGCTCCAGCGGTTGTCTTTGTCGAGTGACATATTCTGGTCCACGTATTTCGCCAGTCGCGTTGCCCGCTGGAATGGCTCTAACGCCTTCAATTCTTCGGAGCGGGCGAATTCCAGGTGCTGTTTCAGAGCCGCATCACGCTGGCGGTCGACAACGATCAACTCCCGTCGGGAAGTTGCCTGACCTTTTTCATCCAGTTTCATGCCCCGGCCGCCGTCAACGTAGCCATCCATGATCCTGATTTTCGGCCCGACAAAATGTTTTGAATGATAGGCAACGGTTACCTGTCGCGCGGCTTCTTTCAGTTGAGGACGCAGGGAGTCTCCTTCGCGATAACCTCGCAGAGTCAGGTCCAGAAATAGGTCACTGCTGCGGGGGTCTACCTGGTGTACTTCGACTGCGACAACGTTTGCGCCGGTGACCAGTAGTGGCGTCTCGATTTTGAAATTCTGATATAGTCGTTCCTCCAGCCCATCGGATCGTTTCAAAGCCCGCATTTCCTGTGTGACCTGGCCTTCAGGAAGATTGTGTCGGATGATTTCTTTCCCGTTCAGATAGACAATCATGCCATCGTCGCTGCGAATCATGAAGACCAGTTGCTTGAACTGGCTGGCGTTGTTAACAGAAAACGAGTGCCGAAAACAGGCTGTGATCGGTTTCTGTTGTGGATCACTGCCGAAGCTCAGCGTGGTACTGACGTCCGATTCCCCATACCCGAGCGGAGCGACGCCGGATTGCCACTTTGAATCGTCAAATTGCGGCTCAAACCAGTTGGCAGGCACGGGATGCAGGCCATCCTGAAACCGCCAGCGGGTCTCGTTTCCAAAGGGGATCAGAGTCGTTTCCGCCCGTAGCAGAGAGGGAAGAATCGATAAACTGAGTGACATCAACAAACTGGTGAAAAAACACTGCCGCATCGTTCTCATTTCATGATCAGATTATATGTGATGGAGCTGATGCCTGATTCACTCCAGGATCTCGACTGACAAATCGTAGGGAATGTGGAAATTCGAATCAAACATTGTCTTCTGAAAATAATATCTTCCATTCTCTTGCTTCCACTAAAAACCCTGTTTTCTGTTCGCTGAACGACCCGTCTGGATGCTGACCGTTCGATGCCGGGGGGCGTTTTCTAAGGGTAACACCGACAAAATGCCTGTTTATGCAGTGTTGTCGTGTACTGGCATGGAAACTGCATCTCTATTTTTACATCAAAGTGGGTGACAGGTGATATCACCAGATACAAACTTAGGTCACAAGGGAATGCCCCAGCCAAATATTGTTAAACATTTACGAGGAGACAATCATGTCATTTTTGAAACTCAGTTCTGCAACCGCACTGGCTGCTCTGGTTCTGGTCGGTTGCGAGACAAATTCCGAGTCGATTGAGCAGGCTCGAGAAAACGTAGACGAAGCTAAAATGGAAGCCCAGCAGGAGATCGCCCAGGCTGAACAGGAAGGGACCGCTGAGGTGCGTGAAGCCCGTCGTATGGGTACCGAAAATATCCAGGAAGAAATGAAAGACGTCGAACAGGCGCGTGTCGGAAACGAAGAAGCGGCTGACGTCAGTGAAGAAATGAGAGACGTTAAGGAAGCTCAGCGTGAACTGGACGAATCGCTGGCACAGGCGAAAAAAGCCAAAGCAGAAGATGTCGCCGAAGCGAAAACTGAAGCGGAAGAGCGAGTGAATGCTGCTCGAAACCGACTGGCTGAAACGAAAGTGGAAGCTTTGAAGAATACACAGGAAAACGTGATGGAAGCCGAAAAAGCTTTGAAAGAAGAACAGGCTGAAGTCACTGAAGCTGAAGCGGCCCTTGCTGCTGCGAAAAAGAAACTGAGTGAAACCAGTGAAGCCGATAAAGAAGATGCACAGGAAGCTGTGAACGATGCAGAAGAAACACTGGCTTCGGAAAAGAAAGACATCGCTGATGCAGAACAGAACCTGCAGAAAGCGAAGCAGGAACTTGATAAAGTGAAAGCGCTGATCAACCAATAGTCCACAAACGAAACAGATCAGCCCGAATTCACACGACAGCAACCCGGATCAAAAGTCCGGGTTGTTTTTTTATTAATTTCTGTTTCGCAGTAGAGAATTCGGCCTTAATTTTTTGTAACAGTTCATTATTCATCTTATGTTTTTTTGAGAAAATCCATATCATAAAGCTCCAGAGACAGAATTCTGAGATTGTTAAACAACATGAGTGGAGAAACGGATGGGCGCCTGGGGATATCGTACTTTTGAAGATGACAGCACGTGTGACTGGGCTGAAGATTTATACGATGCTGAGAAGGCGGTTCCGTTTCTGCGCGAATCATTAACGCCGGAAGCAGCCGATGGTTACCTGGAGTATGATGACTGCTGTTCCATCCTGGGAGCTGCGGAAACGGTGTATGCACTTTTATTTGAAGTCCGGGACAATCCGCCGGAGAAGTTTCAGGAATGGGTCCAGAACCATCGGGGGCTGGATGTGACCGACTTGAAACCAGTCTGTGTACTGGCATTGAACCGCGTGCTCTCCGAGAATTCGGAATTGAATGAACTCTGGTCAGAAAACAGCACCGAGTATCCCGAGTGGAAAGGCAACGTTGAACACATGATCCACGCGTTTAATGCGTGAGTAGGCGATTTCTCTGTTGGAGTGACGATTAATCAATGGTAGCGCTCTTTCGAGGAACTCCTGTCGCCGGTTTTTTACGTGATTCAGCGAAAAAACCGGCATGCGATTTACTCCCAGATTGCTCTCATCAAATTAAATTCGGTCTGTTACAATCAGTCATTGAGGCTCAAGCCTCGCCTTTTCAGACCCTCTGACTTTCAACAGCCTGCACAAACCATGAAACACAAAATATCGCTCATCAGTCTCCCTGTATTGCTCCTGGTGCTCTTCTCAGCGAATGCGGACCTGTCTGCGCAGCTCACCTTTCCGAAGCAGGAGAAGTTCGAAGGCGCGCCGATCAAAACCACTGTCACCGTCACGCTGCTGATGGAAGATAACAGCGCGGCGCTGTTTGCCCAGCAGTGGGGACAGACATTTCGCGATCTGGGAATCTCAATCCGCACACGCCGCTCCGTACTGGATGACAAACCGGCGATCGAACAGGATCTGCGGGGCACCCTGCGTGAAGTCCGTCTGACAGGCACGCTGAGCGGAAATGGCGAAATTCAGTTCCCCGGACATCGCTTTACCCGCGGTGATCTGGGACGGCTCACAGAATGGCTCAACGAACTTAAAACATTCGGAGCGCAAGGCTCACCCGACAGTAAACCGCTGTGGGGCCTGTCCAATGAGCAGTTCAAAACGGTATTCGATGCGCTTGCTGAGAAATCTCCTGCCAGTGTGCAGGGCCTCACATTAAAAGCGGCCCTCGACAAACTGGATTTCCCCGATTCACTTCCGATCCGCTTCGACGTTGATGCACAGAAACGACTGGCAGAAGCTTCTCCTGATCTCACTATCAAAGCCGATCTGGAAAAACTGGCCAAAGGGACGGCGCTGGCGATTGCCCTCAAACAGTACGGGCTTGCATTCTATCCACTGCGGACCCCCGCTGGTTCACTGGAACTGCTGGTGACTCCCTGGGAGGAGACAGATTCACCCTGGCCCATCGGCTGGGATCTGAAACTCTCCCGCCAGAAAACCGCGCCCCGTTACTTTGAGTTAATTCCGGTCGAACTCAATAACGTACCGCTGCGGGATGTGTTAATGGCGGCTTCGAAAGCATCAGGCATTCCCATGATCGCCGATGAATACGCGATTGATAAGAAAGGGGTTGACCTGGATCAGATCAAAGTCACCGTCGCAAAAAAAAGGACGACCTGGGGCATCCTGATCCGAAACGCCATTGGCCGGGATGGTCTCACCCGGAAACTCGTGATCGATGAACGCGGGCAACCCTTCATCTGGATTACCGTCTTCACGCCCCGCGTTTCGCCTGTAACCCGTTAACTGCGGCGTCGATTATGGAACCGGCGGAGCAGGGGGAGGCGGAATCGTTTCAATTGAGAAGCGGGCGTTTTTTTTGATCGGTGCTTTTGTCGGATGCGGTTTCTGAGGCAGCATTGTCCCGTGCGGCGTATCGACACTCATGCTGCTGTTGGCTGCCCCCATCGGGAGGGGTTGCATGTCCGCCGGGTAGACTTCGGTTTCGGCACTCACATTCATCACGGCATCGTAGGGGTTCGTGGAAGCCAAGTTTCCACCCACCAGATCAGGACGGACGTATTTCACATTGCGACCAGGTGTGACCCCGTACTGCCAGTGAAACAATGACACCTGGTCGGCCTTGTACGGGAAATGCTCCCGTTTCTCGAAGAAGATGGCAGGCGCCCTGAGCGTGTTGTAATCCATCCACATGCTCGACAGGCTGTATTTCTTCCGATGCACGCACCCCTGCTGGCTCAGCAGCGCTACGGTCAGCAGCAACAGCATGATTCGAGACCAGCGAAATCGGATTTGACGATGCATGAATTAACCTGAACGAAAGTGATGTCGTACGAGAGAACTCAAAAACTGCTGACATCTGGTGCGCAGCATCTCTACCTCTCTGAAAGATTCATCGACGAGACAAATCCGCGGGATTCAATCAATTCCCCTCGAAAGAAAACATCAGCGGGGAAAACATACTCATCGCGTAAAACAGGTAAAATGGGGTGGGTTTTAGCGCCACATCCTGGCAAAGATTTTCCCGAGTTCGGGGATCTGGTAGTGGGCATTCAAACCGCTGGGGTTGGGAAGCACCCAGACCTCCGCCGTACCGATCCGTTCTGCCTGGAGTCCCAGTTGGGCTTTATTCCTGCCAAACGCCTTGCGGTAGGATATGATTCCCAGAAAGACAACTTTTTGCGGACAGAATTTCAGGACTTTCTTTGTCAGGATATCAGCTCCTGCGTCGAGTTCTGCTTTCGAAAGTTCATCCGCCCGCTTCGAGGCGCGACTGACGATGTTGGTCAGTCCGCCTCCCCGCGCGAGCAGTTTATCATCTTCGAACGGCGAATAGAGTCGTTCGGTAATCTTTCCGCGATGCATGGCAGGCCAGAAGCGATTACCGGGGCGGGCAAAGTGATGTCCCACCGCAGCAGAGTACAACCCCGGATTGGTGCCGACGAACAACGCTTTTAAATCAGGTTCGATGAGGTCGGGAAGCTGTTTATGAATGGCCTGTTCCAACTGCTGTGGCGTTGGTTTCCAGATTTCTTCCACGCGTTCCAATCTCCCCGACTTGACCCTACTCGATATACCCGTCATTGCGCAGAGCATCAATGGCGCGTTCAAAGGCGTTGACGGTAAATTTAATCTCTGCATCAGAGTGCGCCGCGGTCGTCATGGCTCCCCAGCCGAACCAGTCAACACCGTTCAACAGCAGTGCACAGCGGAAAGCATGTCCCAGTTGTGCATCGTGTTTACGATCGAGTCGATCAAAGTCGTTCTCATAAGGGACGAAGGAATCATCGGTGGGCCGCGGTCCGTCGTAGCCGGGGAAGACCTTGATGATCGAGAATTGCCCGTAAACAACCCAGTCCACATTTTTGCGGGTGAGGACTTCATTCATTCCCGCCCGCAGTTTCGCGGCACTTTCACTTGCCTGGCGGCAGGGTTCCCCGTCAGCGATCTGCTTTAAGACGGCAATGCCGGCCGCCGCGGAAAGGGGGTTGGCGTTATATGTTCCCGGATGTTTCATCTTCTGGCCGAACGGATTGTCAAAGGCAATCGCCTGCATCAGATCGGCACGACCTGCCAGGCAGCCACCGGGCAGACCACCGGCGACGATTTTGGCCAGCGAGGTCAGGTCGGGCACGATACCGCGCACTTCCTGCATGCCGCCGGGAGCGACACGGAAGCCACTGATGACTTCATCCATAATCATCAGAACGCCTTTTTCCTCTGTCAGCTTTCTCAATCCCTGCAGAAAACCCTCAGCCAGTGGAACGACTCCCCAGCGGCTTCCCGTGGCTTCGATAATCAGGCAGGCCGGGTCGTGCTCGGCAATCGCACGTGCGACCAGATCCAGATCGTTGGGACGCAGGATGATCAGTTCTTCAGAAACGCCGTCGGTTACTCCGGGCATGGCGTAGGTTTTGTCATCATGGGGTGGTTCTGCCGCCTGTGCCAGCAGGTCATGCCAGCCATGAAAGTGGCCGGCGAATTTGATGACTTTGGTTTTTCCGGTTGCAATCCGCGCGACACGCAGGGCCATCATCGTCGCTTCGGTACCGCTGCTGGTAAATCGCAGCATTTCGCAGGATGGGACCAGTTGACGAACCAGTTCGCCCCATTCCAGTTCGAGTTCGTGACAGGCACCGAAGTGGGTCCCTTTCGCCACCTGTTCCTGAACCGCTTTGACCATCGCGGGATGACTGTGCCCCAGGATCAATGAGCCGTGACCGCTCCAGTAGTCAATGATGTCATTGCCGTCCACATCGTATTTATGGGCTCCCAATGCATGATCGACATAAATCGGAAACGGCTTCATGTAGCGACCGTCGTGCGTCACGCCACTGGGGAACAGGGTGCACGCCTGCTGATACATCTTTGCCGACGTGGGGAATTTAGCAAAAAAGTCGGCTTCAATCTGCTGTCCTACGGCCTGGCTCATGGCATGGAACTCACTGTAAAAGTAAGAAAATATTCAGATTCAATTCAGAAATCGGGGGGCATACGGAATGGTGAACCTGCAGGCAGGAACCAGTCCCGTGTGATTTATTTATATCGCAATCAGGGGCAAAGATCAAAGTGATCAGAGATAGAATGCCGAGCAAGGGAGACAACTTTCCCTGTACAAAACCAGAAACAGAGACAACCCCGGATCAGACCCGGAGTTGCCCTGTTTCGTTTGTTAGTATTCGTTCGCTTTCTCTGTCTGTCCTTCGACGCCGGCAAACGTGTTTTCTGCCACCTGTCGCACGAGCCGTTCGTCGGCTTCCTGTTTCAGTTTGGCAATCGCGTCCGCCAGTGGCATCGGTCCCAGGTCACCGTCGATACGGTCACGCACGGCGACCGCAGTCTGTTCGGCTTCTTTAGGGCCGACGATGAACATGTACGGGATCAGTTCCAGCTGGGCATCTCGGATCTTAGCGTTGACCTTCGAACTGCGGGTATCGATGGACACTCGGAACCCGTTCTTGCGGAGTTGCGCCACCACTTCGTTGGCGTAGTCCAGCGTTTTATCACTGACGGGCAGGACGCGAATCTGTTCCGGCGCGAGCCACAGTGGAAATGCACCTGCGAAGTGTTCAATCAACATACCTGTGAAACGCTCCATCGAACCGAAGGGCGCGCGGTGAATCATCACGGGACGATGCGGGTGATTATCGGAGCCGGTATATTCCAGCTTGAAGCGTTCCGGCAGGTTATAATCCAGTTGCACGGTTCCCAGCTGCCATTCGCGGCCGATACAGTCGGAGACCATGAAGTCGGCTTTGGGGCCATAAAAGGCGGCTTCGCCTTCGCATTCGCTGTACGACATGCCCGAGGCTTCGAGCACTTTGCGCAGGCTGTTTTCCGCATGCTGCCAGTTTTCTTCACTGCCGACATATTTATCACTGCCAGGTTCGCGAAGTGAGAGCTGTACGCGGAAATTATCCAGTCCGACGGAAGCCAGTACGAATTTTACCAGTTCCAGGGTGGCACGGAATTCTTCTTCGACCTGCTCGGGAGTACAGAAAATGTGCGCGTCATCCTGGGTCAGTCCCCGTACGCGTAACATGCCGTTCAATTCCCCGGTCTGCTCATGACGATACACGGTGCCAAACTCAGCCAGACGCACGGGCAGATCCCGATAGCTGCGCGGCATCGACTTATACATCTCCGCATGGTGCGGACAGTTCATCGGCTTCAGCAGATAGCGCTCGTGTTTGTGTTCCCAGGCTTTGAGGATTTTGAGCCTCTCTTCTCGGCTTGCACCGGGAGGAAATTCAAAGTCGCAGTTCATCACCCGGGATGACTTGAAGAAGAGCTCTTCGTCTTCTGCAGACAGGCTGTCTTCTTCAAGCTTCCGCACCCAGAAATCGACCAGCTGGCCGGCATCGTGACCAAACAGCGGTGCAAACTGGGAATCCCGATAATAGGGAAAGTGACCGCTGGTTTCATAAAGTTCGACCCGTCCGATATGGGGAGAATAGACAGGCTGGTAACCCAGGCGTGTCAGTTCGACTTTGATGAAGTCTTCCAGCACCGCCCGGATGGTGGCCCCTTTGGGCAGCCAGAGGCAGAGCCCCTGGCCGACTTCGGGGTTGATCGAGAACAGCCCCAGCTTTTTGCCCAGCACCCGGTGATCGCGGCGCTTGGCCTCTTCGACCTGTTCCAGGTACTGCTTCATATCTTTCTTATTGAACCAGGCAGTCCCATACAGACGCTGCAGTGGTTTATTCCCCGCGTCCCCTTTCCAGTACGACCCGGCGATGGAAAGCAGTTTGAAGGCTTTGACTTTACCGGCGTTGGGAATATGCGGGCCACGACAGAGATCGACAAATTCGCCCTGGCGATAGAAGCTGAGCTTTCCGTGATCGGCAAGACCGGTCTGGATGTGTTCGGCTTTGGAATGCTGGTCCATTTCATTGACGAATGAGACGGCTTCGTCCCGATCAAGTGAGAACCGTTCGAAGGGCTCTTCTTCTTTGATGATCTTCTTCATCTCTTCTTCGATTTTGGGGAAGTCATCTTCGCTGATGGTGTGTTCCAGGCCAAAATCGTAATAGAAACCATAGGGCAGTGTCGGCCCGAAGGCAAGTTGAATGCCCGGCCAGAGACGCATGACGGCCCGTGCCATAATGTGCGCACAGGAGTGACGCATGACGCCGAGCGCTTCGGCATCGCGCTCGGTCAGCAGACGGAGCGAGATTTCATTGGAATCAGTGATGTCTTTTAAAGGGCGGAACGCATCGCAAACGGTTCCATCCACTTCCGCTGCGACGACGGCATTGGCCAGTCGTTCGCCGATGGACTGGGCGACATCTAAAGCAGAACTGTCATCGGCATACTCTTTTACGGTTCCATCGGGTAATTTGATTTGAATCATTCGATTTTCAGAATTTCATCTAAAGTCGGAACCACCACAGTCGCCGTTACAAAGGGCTCACTGCTCAGGCAGTTCGAAGGAGGTACGGTCTTTATATTCGACAGCAGATGCCGCCGTCAATGTTCGCTCTCTTGCAATCAAATGCTGCGAAACCATTGAAATTGTTATGATCGGCCACACACGTCGAGTGACTGTGCCTTTCAGCAGTTTTTTTTACAGAAAGTGTTCTGGAACTTGACGATATCTTCAGGGATGCTTACCCTGCTTAACCTCAGGACGATTAGCTCAGTTGGTTAGAGCGCCACGTTGACATCGTGGAGGTCACCGGTTCGAATCCAGTATCGTCCACTGATAAGCCCTTTCTCTATAATGAGTTAGGGCTTTTTTTATGCGCACCGTCAAACTGTTCGACAAATCAGATTCCCTTGATGTGTGTTGGGAACTGACATCCCGCACGGTTTCGTTTGCTTCAGACATCTGGTTCTGCCAGTTCGGAAGTACATTGAGGACAGCGTGTCGCTTTGAGATCGATGGTCGATTTGCAGAAGGGACAGGCTTTTGTGTTATCCGGCTTGGGGGCCTCCTGCCGCTTCATTTTATTCATCTGACGAATCACCAGGAAAATGACAAACGCAACAATCACAAAGTCGATGACCGTATTAATGAAGAGACCGTAATTGATGGTAATCGCTTCGGCAGTGTCAGTTTTCTCGCGGAGTACAATCGCCAGTTGAGAGAAGTCGACTTTGCCCAGTAACATTCCGATAGGGGGCATGACCACATCTTTGACCAGTGAAGAGACGATTTTACTGAACGCCGCTCCGATGATGATTCCCACGGCCATGTCGACAACGTTACCACGAACCGCGAATTCCTTAAATTCTTTGATCATTCCCATTCATCAGTCTCGCTTCTGGTTACCGGTTGAAGTGCATGCGGAGTGTCAAAGATAAAACGTTTGCGCTTCTGGTTTAGAACGTTTTTTCCCTGCAGGGAAGACACGCTTTGCTATGGCACTGGATTGACAGGCAGTGTATCCGAGTCTGGTTAAACCGTCAATTTTTATCCAGATTCACTAATCCGTTTTATCATCGGCTCCGGTTTGTCAAAGTTTTACTTTTACCGGATGTCCCGCATTGATTCAGCAGGTGGCAGCGGAAACCAGGCGTACTTCAGGCGCTCATTACCTGACTGCATCTTTCCCTATAACCAGCACGAACCCTGACAAAATTCCGGCACGGTCCTTGAAATCGGCATTACTCACACAGACGGACTGTTCTTCAGGTCGATTTACTCTCTGGACCGTGCCATTTTAATTCAGACCACTGATGATCAGTTTCCTGCAGTGTGGGAACATTGATCTTATGGATTTCAGTAAGGTTTCAGGATGAAGGATCATCCCTCGCTTGTTGTATGCGGTTTCGGTCTGTTGTTTTTGATCGTAACAATCACAGGCTGTGCCTCGCATACCGCATCTGTTCAGAAGTCGGCTCCAGCGAATGCAGAGGACGTTGCGAGTTCCGCTGCGCGCACGTCGGTTGATTTAGACATACCGGTTGAAGAACAACAGGAATCTCCGGCGGAGATCGTGCAGACTGGTGCGGAAGCGTTCGATGGTGAATTTGCAGAGGGAGCCCGGTCAGTTGTAGTCATTCCACAGCCACCGCTGACTCAGTCTCTGGTCGAACTGGAGATGCTGGCCGTCGAGCAGAATCCGCGGCTGGTGAAGCTTTACCGGGAGTATAATGCAGCCTCTTCGCGCAGTCGTTATGTGAATAAACTGCCGGATCCCAAGGTGGGGACGAATGTGTTCGGGGCGCCCATTCAGACTGCCTCTGGTTCACAACGTGCTGTCCTGAGCGCCAGTCAGGCGATTCCGTGGCTGGGAAAATTAGACGCGGAAGAACAGCGGGCCTGCTTTGAAGCATTTGCAGTGCGCGCCGATTACATGGCAGAACGCTTGCGAGTGATTGCAGCCGTGCGGACAGGCTGGTACAGACTTTATGTGATTGATCAGCAGATTGAAACCGCGAATGCCAAACAGGAACTGCTGCGGTCATTGATCGACGTGGCCAATGCACAGATTGCCACAGGCACAGCCACCCAGGGGGATGTGCTGCTGGGAACACTGGAGCTCAGCAAACTGGAAGAGCGGTTGCTGACCTATCGCAAACTGCGGGTCGCGGTCCAGGCGGAAGTGAATCGTCTGCTGGCTCGCGATGCCGATCTGCCAATTGCGGTTCCTGGGGAACTGGAAATCTCGCTTCCTGTTTTATCAGCACGGGAGATCTATGAGACGACATTGCGATCACAGCCAGAAATACAGGCCGCACAGTTACGGACGCAGGCATCGCGTTGGGGAATCGAAGTCGCCCATTTAAGCAGACGACCGGAACTGACGGTTTCCGCGAATTACTTTTTCACTGATAACAATCGACCTGCTTCCCCCCTGTACCAGGTTGGAGAGGATCCGTGGTCACTGGGCGCGCAAGTCAGTATTCCACTCTGGCGTGATAAATATGATGCCCTGGAAGACGAAGCGACCTGGAAACATCTTGCTTCTACCGACAACGAAGCCGAACTGCGTGATCGCTATGATGCACTGATTACCGAACTGCTGGCGGAAGCCCGCCGCGCGGATGAAACAGCGAAACTGTATCAGCATACGATTCTGCCACAAGCGCGTCAGACGCTGAGAGCCGACCAGGAATCGTATTCGCGCGGCGCAGTGGAATTTGATCGTGTGATTCGAGACTACCGGAATCTGCTCACCCTGGAACTCGGTTATCATTCCGCAGTCGGCGAGCTGGCTGTTTCGCTGTCGCAACTGAGTCGTATTGCGGGCCAGGATGTCAAACTCGCACCAGCACCAGCAACAGAACTTCCGGAACAGCCACAAGAGTAGTGGAAAAGTTCGGTATGGACTTCCAGTATCTCAGGCGATATATTTAACTGCAGGTCTGTTACTCTATTCTGCAGGTGTCGTTTCATGTTCAGGAAGTGTCGCGCTTTAATGATCTGGTTGACAGCAGTCATGCTGTGCGCTCAGACTGTCTGCACGGCAAACCTGTCTGCCTGCTGCTGTCAAACGAATTCAGAGACAGATCCCGCCCAGCTCAGCTGCTGTCAAACAAGGCCTGCTGAACCCGCTCAGAGTGTCTGCTGCCATCTGAAAGCCAGACAAACTGAGAATGGGAAATGCGAATTCCAGACCACCGGATGTTCCTGCAGCCAGAATGAACTGCCTGCTTTACCTGACCGTTCGCAGACCGCACTGGAAATACTGTTGCATGATCTCAATCTGCAGCCTGCCTGTTTCGTGGGCTTTTCTCAAGCGGCAATAACGTCCTGTCAAATCGGTGACGTGGCTGTCACTTTTCCTCACTCTCAAAGATATGCACAGGTTCTGTACTGTGTTGCTTTGATCTAATACGGATTACGCTGCCTGATGTCATCTGGACTCAGTTGCGTGCTGTCTGTTGAGCCTCTTTTTCCGGTTTAAATGTCCTGGTCTGGATTGTGTCTGCAGCCGGGGTCTCTATCTGTGTTGATCTTTTAAGTGGATCGAAGTTTGAGTGGCTGGTCAGCTTTTTCCGGCACGGTCCAATGCTGGTGAACTGTTTCTGGCCAGCTGCTCATTTCAAAATAATATCAGAGGTAGAACGATGAATTCTGCGGATAATCAATCAGAGCCACCAGCCGGTAATCTGCCTTCACCGCCTGATGCCAGATCGGGCCGCTGGTGGCTGCGTAAACTGCTGCCCGCAGGATTATTTCTGGCTGTGGGACTGCTGTTGATTGTGCTGACTGGTGTGGCCCAGCGTCTCGGCTGGATTCAGGCCGGTTCCCCAGCAGGCGTCGCGACGTCTTCTGATGGCAAACAGTCGATTTATACCTGCCCGATGCATCCCCAGATTCGTCAGCCTGCTCCCGGAAGATGTCCCATCTGTGGCATGGCGCTGGTTCCTGCTGCCAGGTCGGGCAGCAATATTGACCAGATGGCGATCAATATTGAACCGACTCAACGCAGACTGGCTAATATACAGACTGAAACCGTAAAAGCAGAGCCGGTTAGTTCGATCATTGAAACAGTAGGCTCGATCGAAATCGACGAGAGTCGGCAGGCAACAATTGCCGCTTACATTGATGGAAGAATAGAAAAACTGTTTGCTGATTACACCGGCGTCGAAGTTGATAAAGGGGATCACCTGGCGGTTGTCTACAGCCCGGAACTTTATTCTGCCCAGATCGAATTACTGGAAGCCGGCAATGCATTGAAAAAGATGACCTCGGGATCACTGGCTGCCGTGCGAGAAGTGCAGGAAAAACTGGTGACAAATTCACGTCAGAAACTGGTTGAACTGGGGATGACCGACGAGCAGATCAATCAACTGCTGACGAGCGGGAAAGCCGAATCGAGACTCACCATCTATGCGCCCTTTGGTGGAACCGTCACACAAAAGCTGGCTGAAGAAGGAAAATATATTAAAGCGGGTGATCCCATCTACCGGATTGCCAACCTGACAACGGTCTGGCTGATGCTGGAACTTTACCCGGAAGATGCTTCCCGCATCCGCTTCGGGCAGGTGGTCGAAGCGGAGCTGCAGTCCCTGCCGGGCAAGACCCTGAAAGGACGAGTGGTCTTCATTGACCCGACAGTCAACCAGACGCGCAGAACCGTCGGCGTCCGTGTGGAGTTCCGTAATGAGCATGGCCAGTTAAGACCCGGTGATTATGCCAAAGCAAAGATCACCGTTCCCATTGGTCCCCAGGGGAAGGTGTATGATTCCGAACTGGCGGGAAAATGGATCAGCCCCATGCATCCCCAGGTGATCCGTGATCAACCGGGCGACTGTCCCATTTGTGGCATGAAGCTGGTTCCGACATCGCGTTATGGCTATTCCGAACAGCCCGTCAAACAGAGTGCTGCCATCACCGTTCCCCGTTCCGCCGTGCTGCTGGCCGGGGAGCACAGTGTCGTGTATGTGGAAACAGAACCGGGACGTTTCGAGCTCAGGAATGTGACACTCGGCCCGATGTTACGCGACCGTGCCGTGATCCTGGACGGCGTCAAACCGGGAGAGCAGGTTGCCACTGCCGGCAACTTCCTGATCGATTCACAAATGCAACTCTCGGGGAAACCCAGTCTGATTGACCCGACAAAATATGTACCAGGCAACCGGAAACCCGCTTATCGAAACGAGCCACTGCAGTTCGATTCCCTCCCTGTTGAAAAACTGTCCGGTCAACCAGGCCAGACTCTGGAGCGCCTGTATTCTGTCTATTTTACGATTCAAGAGCAGTTCGCTGCCGACCAGAAAATCTCGGAACAACAGGCAACGACACTCAATAAACTGGCGACAGAACTTGCTCAGGATTCCCAACTCGAGCAGACCCTGCGCCAGGAACTGGAACAGGTGGCAGCCAATGCAGGGCATCTGCATCATCTCTCACTGGAGGAAGGCCGCAAAAAATTCAAACTGATCAGTCATGCGGTGGTCAAGCTGGCCTCTCAAGTGCGTGGTGACGGTGCAGAACAGCCTTATTATCAGTTTTTCTGCCCGATGGTATCACAGGGCGAAGGAGACTGGCTGCAGAAGGATGACAAACTGTTGAATCCCTATTTCGGCAGCAAAATGCTGCATTGTGGAAAACTGGTCAATACTCTTGACCCGCTGGCATCCAACAGTACCAAAGCCGATCAGAAATCGGAGAGCACGAAAAGCAAAACCTTATCAAGGCCCCAAGGAGAATAAAGCATGTTACGCGCCTTGATATCTTTCAGCATCCGCGAACCACTGCTCATGCTTTGCGCGACTGCGCTGCTGATCGGGTTCGGGTGGATCAGTGTGCGCGAAGTTCCCATCGATGCGATTCCCAACATTGGTGAGAACCAGGTGATCGTCTTCACAGCCTGGCCGGGACGTTCTCCCAAAGATGTTGAAGACCAGGTGACCTATCCCCTGTCGGTTTCAATGCTGGCCGTTCCCGATGCGGAATCGGTCCGCGGGAAAAGTCTGTTCGGTTACAGTTTTGTGCAGGTGACTTTTAAAGACAGTACCGATTTCTACTGGGCCCGTTCCCGCGTTGCCGAACAACTGGGAACCGCGGCTGCCCTCCTGCCGGAAGGGGTCGTACCCACTTTAGGACCGGATGCCACCGGGTTAGGGCAGGTGCTCTATTACGTGTTGAAGCCTCCCCCCGAGATGAACCTGGCCGACTTGCGGAGCCTGCAGGATTTCGTGGTGAAATATGAACTGCAGGCAGTGCCCGGCGTGAGTGAAGTGGCCAGCGTGGGCGGCTACGTCAGACAGTATCAGATTGAAATCGACCCGGACAAACTCCGCTTTCATGATATTCCCCTCGACCAGGTCATTGATGCCGTACGAAAATCAAATATTGATGTCGGTGCCAAAACCGTGGAATCAGGGGGCATGGAATATATCATACGCGGTCGTGGCTTCATCGGCGCCGATCAGGATACCGGTAAGGCCATCAGCGATATTGAACAGACCGTGGTTCGTTCCCGAGAGGGAGTGCCGATTCGAATCCGCGATCTGGGGCGTGTGCAGCTCGGTCCGGAGTTTCGCCGCGGCGCTATCGATCTCAATGGTGCCGAAGCCGTGGGGGGAGTGGTTGTGATGCGGTTTGGTGAGAATCCCCGCCAGGTGATTGACCGGATCAAGGCAAAAATGTCGCAGATCGAGCCCAGCCTGAAAGG
This sequence comes from uncultured Gimesia sp., assembly GCF_963972345.1. Classification (NCBI taxonomy): domain Bacteria; kingdom Pseudomonadati; phylum Planctomycetota; class Planctomycetia; order Planctomycetales; family Planctomycetaceae; genus Gimesia; species uncultured Gimesia sp. The sequence goes on from NZ_CAXAVM010000036.1 coordinate 26,943, forward strand.
CGTTCAATTTGATCTGATCTATGATCGTACGGGGTTAATCAATGAGACCATCGGCACGCTGAGCACGGCACTCACTCAGCAAGTCATCATTACGGCGGTTGTCATTTTGCTGTTTCTCTTGCATCTGCGTGCTTCGCTCGTGGTGGCAATCACATTACCGATCGCGGTTCTGATGGCGTTCATTGCCATGAATGTGTTCGGCATTGATGCGAATATCATGTCACTGGCCGGCATCGCGATTGCCATCGGGACCATGGTCGATATGGGGATTATCGTTTCAGAATCGATCTACGATCAACTGGCGGAGTGGGAAGCGAAAGGGAAACCGGGAGGGAAGGCAGCGCGGTTGACTGTGATTAATACAGCAGCGGCGGAAGTGGCTCCTGCCGTGGTGACAGCCGTGATGACGACCATCGTCAGTTTTTTTCCGGTATTCATGCTGACGGGGCGAGATTATAAACTTTTCGCTCCCCTGGCATGGACGAAAACATTTTCCATTACCGCGGCCCTGATCGTGGCGATCACACTGGTTCCGCTGTTAAGCCGTCTGTTTCTGGTATCCCAGCAACGGACTCACCGTCAACGGGCCCTGATTTCGGTTGTGTTTGCGCTGGTTTGTGGCATGCTGGTCTGGTCTGCGAGGGGGACGCTAGTCAGTCTGACCTCCCTCAATTCCACGGTATTAATTCTGGTAGCAGTCTTCGCTGCGGGGATCGGCAGCTACTGGTTATTGAGCGAACGGTTGCGGCCCGTGGATGAAAATCCGATCGGGAAGCTGATTCATTTTCTCTATGAACCCACGCTGCGCTTCTTCATGCAGCATAAGCTGCTTTTTTTCTCGTTTCCCACTCTCGTCGTTTTAATGGGGATGGGGGCCTGGGTCGGTATGCCCATGGTGCTGAAGCCGTTTGAAAAGGTTGCCGGCTTCCTGGGCGTCGATGCCGATGAAGTGCCCGGCTGGGTTGAAACCAAACACCTGTTTCCAGGACTGGCATCCAACGACTGGATTGCCCTGGATGAAGGAAGCTGGTTCTATATGCCGACCCTGTACCCTGCTGCCAGCTTCTCCCAGGCGATGGAAGTACTGCAGACACAGGATGCGTTGATCAAAGAGATTCCTGAAGTGGAAAACGTACTCGGGAAAATCGGCCGTATCGATTCGGCTCTCGATCCGGCGCCGGCTGCGATGATTGAAACCTACGTGATGCTGAAACCAGTCGAGCAGTGGCGGGAAGGAATGACTTCAAAAGAGATCTGGGAACAGATCAATGCCGTCGCCACTCTCCCTGGTGTTACGCCAGCTTCTCCCTTACAGCCGATCGAAGGACGGGTGATTATGCTGCAAAGCGGTATCAAAGCGCCGATGGCCATTCGCATTTACGGCGACAGCCTGGACGGGCTCGCGAAAGCTTCGATTGCCGTTGCCGATCACCTGAAACAGATTCCCCAGGTAAATGGCTCCACGGTAAACCCGGATATCGTGCTGGGAAAACCCTATGTCGAATTTGATGTGAGCCGCGAAACGGCGGCCCGGTATGGGATGTCGACTGCGATGGTCAACGAGATCATCGAGACAGCCCTGGGAGGATCGAATGTTACCCGCACGGTTGAAGGACGCGAACGTTATCCGATTCGAGTACGCTATGAGCGAAACCTGCGTGAGCAGATTGATGAATTGAGCCGCCTGCCCGTCGTCACACATTCGGACGAGATCATTCCTCTTTCGCTGCTGGCAGAAATGAAAACGACCTGGGGCCCCGGTGTGATCAACAGTGAAGATGCCCGCCTGGTGGCGCACGTTTCGTTTTCCTCATCGGGGCAGGAGGGCGCGCTGGAAACGGTGGCTGCCGTCGAACAGAGTCTGCGGACTGCCCAGTCAGAGGGGGCACTGGATCTCCCCGCGGGTTATGCGCTGCAGGCAGTGGGCTCCTTTCAGAACCAGGTGGAAGCGAACAACCGCCTGATGTGGGTGGTGCCCCTGGTGATTTTGACCAACCTGTTTATTATCTACCTGCAGTTCCGTAATTTTCCGATCGCACTGGCGGTTTTCTCCGGGATTCCGGTTGCCTTTGCCGGGGGCATGATTCTGCTGGCAGTCAATGACATTCAGATCAATACCGCTGTCTGGGTTGGATTCATTGCACTGTTTGGGATTGCCGTTGATGATGGCGTGGTGATGGCCACCTACCTGGATCAGATTTTCAAACGCAAGCGGTTGACGAATACCACTGATATTCGCAATGCGGTAGTGGAAGCGGGGCTCAAACGCATCCGTCCCTGCCTGATGACGACTTTTACGACGATCATTGCGCTGCTGCCGGTGATCTTTTCGACCGGACGGGGTTCTGACGTCGCCAAAGCGATGGCCTGGCCTGTGATCGGCGGGATGTCGGTGGCCTTGCTGACACTGTTTGTTGTTCCGGTGATTTTTGCTGCCTACAAGGAGTTCAAAATGAACCTCGGTCTGAATGATCCTCACTGGGCCGGAACAGAAGAGGAAGGCGAGACCAGGTCAGTGGCAAATTAATCCGGCTTCCTGGCTTCGAGAGGGAGATCGTCCTCTGCAATGATATTCAGCGGATTCCCCTGGGCGGCCTGTTGTTCGATCACCCATTGCTGATTGAGAATTTGCGACCAGTGATCTTTCAGTGCGGGTATGTCGAGTTCCCCGTTCCACTGTTGATTCCAGACGATGCCGGTCTGGGTGTGGTGATCGGGCCGCAACCCCAGCAGCATGCGGTGATAGATGGGACTTGCTTTCAGATCGTCCCGGTTTTGACCTTCCGCCAGTGCCTGCAGTGTGAGCCTGATCATCGCTGCTGAACCGCGGTTCGTAAAGGGGTCTTCCAACTGGTGCTGCAATACCTCGACCTGATTGAGAACCGTGTGCACGGCAGTTAAGTCTCCGGTTCGAACCAGCGCACAGAGGGGGATGAATGACAGGGGGGCAGTCGGCTGCTCTTCAGAATCATTCAGGAGTTTCTGCAATACCGGTGCCGCCCGCGATCCGGCACATTCGGCGTACAGAGAGCAGACGGCGGCTTCCCATTTCGTGTTTTCATTGTCGTTCAGATTGATATGTTCTTCAACCACCTGTTTCAAAACGGCTTCTGCCCGGGGATCGCCGATCTGTGACAGACAGTAGGCAATGCGCGTCGCCAGGAGCGGATTGACCTGTTTGCTCTCCAGGTTTTGTTCCAGAGACTCACTTAAGGGAGCGACGACGCCCGGTCCGCGCTGAATCAGTCGTGACATCAGATTGTGAACGGTTCCCGGGTAGAACGGTGAAACATGCCCCAGTGATTGGATCAGTCCGGGAGTTGAATTCGCCTGGGTTGTTGTGACAAAAATCAGGACCATTGATAGTGTCAGCGCCACCGTATTGAGGCCGAACGGAACCAGGTTCTGCCGGATCGTGGCTTCTTTCCTGATGAGAACCTGCAGGATCCGGTACAACAGATAAATGATCCAGCAGAACAGGACAACCAGGCCAACCCCCAGGGGAATGATCAGCAGAAACCCCAGCACGAACACTGGTACTCCAAAATAGAGAAAGCGTCTGGTTCCTTTAGCGAGCGGCCGATTGAATATCAGCAGGAGGCACAGCCAGCCGAAAAAAACGCCGGTCAGAGCGTTCAGAAACGGCGTCTGGGCATCAGTGACACTGTTCACGCAGTTCATACAGGCTTCTGCTGAAGTTGCTGGCAGAACCAGCAGGAGAGCGGCGGTGAACAGGGAAATTTGTTTCATAATATCGACAACAGCCTGATAACCAGACAATCTGAATGACCTGTTTGTATCAGAATGACCCCAATGCCGAGACAGATTACGAACAGACGACTGAGCAAAAATGGTTTCGCGATGCCTGTTATTCTGAGAGTAGGAAAATGAATCAAGAGCGTCTTTCGAGTAAATGTATTGAGATGAGAAGATATTTCATTTTAGGATGCGCTTCTCGGACTCACAAGCAAATTCGAAAATCGGTATGTATTCAAATATTACAACATGGGCAATGAATCCCATACTTGAGGCAGTTTGCCTTCTTCAATAAAAAAAACGTACTGTCTGAGATAGTCAATTGCCGGGCCGTGTAGATATCTATGCCATTCATCTACGTTATCATTCCATTTGCGTAAGGAATCCATTTCGGCCAGCAGGTCATGACGTGTGTTCCACCAGTCGCGTACCAGGGGGAGCGTCCAATGCTGGTCGCCATTGGCGCCATATCCTTCAAAAGGGTCAACCTCGGTCGCTCTCAGTACACACTCCAATTCTGCGAGGCTGGCAGGTTGACGATAAACAAATTCCTGTCCCTTTTCATCGACCATGATATTTTGAGGTGCCTCAGCCGGGCCAGTTAAACAGGAGTCTGTTTCGGCGCCATAAAAAGGACCTGGGATGTTGAATCGGTTCCGTTCTGAAAAACTGCCGTGAAAGGGGGGATTACTGCCGATTCTGTGACTCAAATCTGAATTCAGATATTTAAGTTCCTTCAGATCGTACCAGGGCTTTTTGTGCATCCAATTGAGATCCTTGTGGAGAGTTGTGTTCCAGAAATGACACGATCTAAATGTAAACGGTTCCCTCGGAATCCCCAGGGCAGTTGTAATCCCCGAACTTTTCAGAAAAAGTCCAGAATCTATATTGACGTGACGATAGTTTATATATAAAGTATATATGTAAGGAATAAATCATGACATACAAACAACTGCAACAGGAACTGAAAAAGAAGCAGGCCTTCGAGTCCCCTGAGGTCGAGGCGGTTTTGAACGTATTGCGTACCAGCGATCAGTATCAGAACCGTCTCGGCAAGTTGTTTCGCAAATATGGTCTGACCAGTTCTCAGTATAATGTATTACGAATTCTGCGTGGGGAAGGCCAGCCACTGCCCAGCCTGGAGATTGCCAGCCGAATGATTCAGGTCGTCCCCGCGATTACCGGTCTGATTGACCGACTGGAGAAACGGGGGCTGGTGACCCGGGAACGGTGTACTGCCGACCGGCGTGTTGTGTATGTCGCATTGACAGAGAAAGCGGACTCTTTATTAAAAGAGATTGATGAACCGGGACGGGAACTGCATCAGCGGTTAATCGGCCACTTGACCAGGACAGAACTTAAAACGTTAAGCCGACTGCTGGTGAAAGCCAGAAAGTCCGCCGCAATCAGGGAAATTGCAGGTTAAATTTTTTTAACCACATAGTTTACATGTAAACTATATTTGTATTATTCATGAGAGGAGTTTTATAATGATTCAGGTCCGAAAGTCAAAAGAACGTGGGCACGCTGATCATGGCTGGCTCAAAACGCATCACACGTTTTCCTTTTCTACCTACCAGGACCCGGAGCACGTGCGGTTTCGTGCCTTGCGGGTGATGAATGAAGATGTGGTCCTGCCTGGTCAGGGATTTGGAACGCATCCGCATAATGACATGGAAATTGTCACGTATGTACTGGAAGGAGCACTCGAACATAAAGATTCGATGGGCAATGGCGAAGTGCTGCATGCAGGCGAGTTTCAGCGGATGTCAGCAGGAACGGGAATTACTCACAGTGAATTTAATCCCTCCGACAGTGAAGCCGTGCACCTGTATCAGATCTGGTTGTATCCGGAACGGAAAGGAGTTGAGCCCAGTTACGAACAGAAACGTTTTCCCGACAGCGAGCAGCAGAATCAGCTGCGGCTGGTGGCTTCACCCCAGGCAGAAGAAGGGGCGTTGATGATTCATCAGGATGCGCGGATTTATCTGTCGAAGCTGGACTCCGGCCAGCAGGTGGCTCATACACTGTTGGAAGGGCGTCATGCCTGGCTGCAGGTATTGCGGGGCGCAGTTCGTCTGAATGATGTGCCGTTGGAGGTCAGCGACGGGGCTGCCGTGAGCGATGTGGAGCAGTTGACAATCTCCGCAACAGAGAATGCCGAGATCATGCTGTTTGATCTGGCATAAGTAGCGAAACGAAATCAACAGAATATCCCATTTTATTCAAGGAGAGAAAGTGATGTCATCGCACCCGGTTCAAGGTCTGGCGAGTCTGCTCGGTCGCATTATGCTGGCGACGATATTTTTTATGAGTGCTGTCGGGAATAAGATTCCTAACTTCGACAGTATCTCCGGCTATATGGCTGCGGAAGGCGTGCCCCTGCCGAAAATCATGCTGGCGGGCGCAATCGTGTTTTTGATTGCAGGCAGTCTGTCGCTGATTGCCGGCTTCAAGGCGCGGCTGGGAGCCGGTCTGCTGTTTGTGTTCCTGTTATTAGCCACCTACTATTTCCATGACTTCTGGACCATTGAAGATGCGCAGGCGAAGCAGGGGCAGATGATTCACTTTATGAAAAACCTGGCACTGATGGGCAGTATGTTATTTGTGATGTCGAATGGAGCGGGTAAAATGAGTCTGGACAATGCGCTGGCATCCCGGTCCCGATCGGAACCAGCAACCGTGTCATAAACCCGTTCGAAAAAAAGTACGAACCCGTTTCAACTTAATACATCCAATCAGAAGGGATCGATTCGCATGTCTCAACCTAAAATACTTGCCTTCGCGGGAAGCACCCGTCGAAATTCCTATAACCGACAGGCGCTGCAGATCGCTGTCGCGGGTGCCCGTGCCGCCGGTGCCGATGTCACTGTCGTCGATCTGAAAGATTACCCGCTTCCCCTGATGAATGAAGATCTGGAACGGGAAGAAGGGATCCCCGCAGAGGCCACCCAGCTCAAACAGTTGTTCTTTGAGAATGAGGGACTGTTGATTGCTTCGCCTGAATACAACAGTTCGATTACGCCCCTGTTGAAAAATACGATCGACTGGGTTTCGCGAAAAGCAGAAGGGGAAACGCCGCTGCAGGCTTATCGGGGCAAAGTGGCTGCGCTGGTGTCTGCGTCACCGGGAGGACTGGGAGGCCTGAGGGGACTGGTTCACGTCCGCTCCATTTTGGGTAATATCCAGGTCACAGTCCTGCCAGATCAGATTGCGATTTCCAATGCAGGGCAGGCATTCGATGACGAAGGCCAGCTGAAAGATGCTTCACTCCAGCAGAATGTGGAGAGTCTCGGCAAAACCCTGGCAGAAATGGTGGGGAAACTGACCCGCTGAGAATAGCTGTTCCATTATTGAATCCGATTGAGCCCGGAAGACCTGCATCAGGAAGTCTTCCGGGCTGTTTTCATAGAGAGAACTCTTCCGGCAGATTTCCCCGGCCCGGGTTGACTGCCCTGCCGCCTGTTGCATTAGCGAGTCATTTCCCGCTCAAAATCGCCGCAGACAGGCCTTACAACCTGCATGATCCTGTTTAACCCTGCGATCGACGGGGTGATCTCTCTTCTCTGCGGTAAATAATCGGATTGTGTTTTTATTCTGTCCTAGACTTTGAACACGGTCCACGATGGAAATATTTCCACCTGTTGCGGACCAGACAGGCAGAGCGGATGTATTCCAGGAGTGTGACAGAGAAAGACAGCGCAGTCTGGATGGTGTGGCCATTCAGCAAAAGTGATCTAAGCAGGGGCTAAACAAGTGACAGACATTCATTCCGAATTGAGCTATCTGCAGGCATTTCGCGATGCCGTTGATGAAGCCGGCATCGTGGCGATCAACGACACGAAGGGCAGGATCCTCGACGTCAATGATAACTTCTGTCAGATTTCAGGTTATACCCGCGAGGAACTGATTGGCGCTGATCATCGCATTTTGCGTTCCGATCAGCATTCCAACCTGTTTTTTCGAGAAATGTATCGCACGATCCGCCGCGGCAAAACCTGGCGGGGTGAGATCTGTAACAAAGCCAAGAACGGCAAACTGTACTGGGTGAATACGACGATTGTTCCCATGTTTAATGAGCAGGGAAAGATTGATGGTTACCTCGCTCTGCGGATTGACATCAGTGAGCAGAAGCGACTAATGCAGCGTCTGCAGCATCTGGCGCACCATGACCCGCTGACGGGACTCCCGAACCGTGTTTCGATTCTGGAGTCTATTCAGAAAGTCATTGACCGCAAATCGGGCAGACATTTTGCTTTGTTGTTCATGGACTTTGATCGCTTCAAACTGATCAATGACAGTCTGGGACATGATGTCGGTGATAAGCTGCTCGAAGCGATTGCCGACCGACTCCGCAAAACGGTGCGTGCCTCTGATACAATCCAGGCAGCGCGACTGGGGGGCGACGAATTTGTCGTCCTGCTGGAAAATCTCTCCTCGCCCGATGATGCCATCCTGGTGGCAAATCGACTGCTGGAGACCCTGGCGCGGCCCTATATTCTCGGCGGTTACACGATCTATTCCAGCGCGAGTATCGGCATTGTGACCAGCGAACATCGTTCCGAGACCGCCAGTGAAATGCTCAGCGATGCTGATTTAGCGATGTATGAAGCCAAGGCCACCAAGCAGGATCGTCCGATTGTTTTCGACCGTGTGTTACGCGATAAAGCACAAAAACGACTTTATATTGAGAACCAGCTGCGCGATGTCATCTCCCGCGACGAACTGAAACTGTTCTATCAACCCATTATCGATCTGGGATCCGGTGAGTTACGAGGCGTGGAAGCGCTGCTTCGCTGGTTTCACCCCGAATGCGGCCTGATTCCCCCCGACGAATTCATTTCGGTAGCAGAAGAAATGGACATGATTATTCCCGTCGGTAATTTTGTCGTAGACGAAGCCTGCCGACAGCTGGCCCAGTGGCGTAAAACACTGGGAACACAGGCACCGGAGAACCTGCATGTGAATGTGTCCCGCAAACAGCTGGAGCATCCCACGCTGGTTTCCATTGTGGCAGAAGCTTTGAGAAAGTACGACATTCCCGCGAAGTGTCTGCATCTGGAAGTAACCGAAAGCATTATCATGCACGACCGGGATGCTTCGATTGAGACTTTGAATGATTTAAAAAAACTGGGGGTCAAGCTGGATGTCGATGACTTCGGAACCGGCTATTCCTCCTTATCCTGCCTGTGTGATTTTCCCATTGACGTCTTAAAACTGGATCGCGAATTTATCAAACGATCCGATCGCGACCGCGAAGTCCTGCTGATTCATGCCCTGATCATTCTGGCAGAAAAACTGGGACTGGAAGTGATTGGCGAAGGCATCGAAAATATCGAACAGTTGCAGCTTCTGCAGGGACTGGGGTGTCGACTGGGGCAGGGGTATTATTATTCGAAACCGATTTGCGGGGAAGAGATTGAAAAATCGATCCTCGCCTGCAAGTGGTCCACCCGCCCCATGATCAATGCCTGATGCTGGCGGTAGAATTCTGAACGTCTCAACTTTCCTGCAGCAGTTCTTTCAGCTTGTTCCACAATCCAGGAGCGACATCACTGGGATAATTCAGTGCCAGCTGTTTGAGCTCTGCTTCAAAATCAGTGTGCCGAACCTGTGACAGCGCCGCCGCCACGATGGCCGGTGAACGGCTCATCCCGGCGCTGCAGGCGACCAGTGTGGGTATTTCTTCACTGATCAGCCGGGCTACGGTTTTGACTGCGGTTTCCAGAATGACTGGCTGGTTTTCTGCACCATCGATCAAAGGGAGCCGACAGTAAATGATTTCCCTCGTTAATGGGACTGCCGGTTCTTCCAGCGCCAGGTCGATGACAGCCGCAATCCCCAGGTCCAGAACCCTTTTTACATCGCGCGCATCGTGGGCATTGCCAATCCAGAGCAGGTTGGGAAGAATTTCTCGCATGCAGGCTCTCCAGACAGAATGAACTGTCATCGCTGGATGATCGGTCCTGTCGGTTTTAGTAGAACCGATGTGTCATCCTCAGGCGGTTCAACCCCCTGTACGCCGCTGTGTGAAGGTGCTTTTCTTACTGGTATTGGCAGGGTTCTCGGCTTTCGGCACTGCTGAACGCATCAGTTGCGCCCGCTGAGGAATCTTCTTTTGCGATTCCTGGGTTGTTTTTTCCTGAGCGGCCCGCGTGGCTTTTTCGGCCAGTTTCTTCTTGGCGACCCGCTTCTCACGTTCTTTCTTTTTCTGCAGTTTATTCTTTGCCATCTGGCAATTCTCCGATAGTTATAAGTTTATTTGAGTGGGATTGATCTATTGTCTACCGACAGCAGATCCTGCTTTTACTGGTCAGGAACCGATGCCGACAAAATGCGAATGCTATTATACCCATCTCCGATGCAATTTGATAGAATACATTTTGAAGGAGAATCCCATGCAGGATGAAGCCAGTTATCTCTGTGATGCCTGTGGCGAGGAGATCGTGATTCCCGTCGATCTGACAGCCGGCACTGATCAGGAATATGTCGAAGACTGTCCTGTCTGCTGTCATCCCAATGTCATTCATTTACAGGTAGAACCAGATGGTAATGTACGCATCTGGGCTGCCGGTGAGTAAAACTGCCGGTGAATAACACTGTGTGATTGGGGAATCAGTTACTCTTCCGCAGGTCCAAGATAGTCAAAGCGGGGCACCGGTTCTCCGTCCACTTCGACAGACTCCAGAAACATGGCTTTAGGACGCACCCAGAGTCTCCGTTCGCCGTATTCCGGTCGATAGACGACCAGTTCTTCGTCCGTTTCGCTATGTCGCGCAACGCCAATCACGGTGTAGTTGTTCCCTTTGTAATGACGATAAAGACCCGTTTGCATGCTGAGAAATCCTGTTGGCTGACTGTCTCGTAGTAGTGTGAATTCAGGATGCGTCGACGGCATCAATTTGCGGATCGTATTCGCCACGGCGTGCTTCACGATTACATCTGGCACGATGGTATAACGCTTTCTGGGCAGCCTGCGTATTTTCCGCTTTGCCGGCCCAGAGTTCCATTGCCGGTTGCTGAATCGCCCGGGCAAACGAGAAAGACAGCGCCCAGGGGACCTGGGACTGATATTTCACATTCATGGCATTCAAACGGGCGGAAGCCAGTTCGCTGGACTGCCCCCCTGACAGGAAAGCTACCCCTGGGACGGCGGCAGGCACACTGTGCTGAAAACATTCGATGGTAGCAGCTGCGACCTCTTCGACGGATTCCTGGATCGGGCAATCGAGTCCCGGCACAACCATGTTCGGTTTCAGAATCATGCCTTCGAGCAGGACACGCTGCAGATACAACTGCCGAAAGACAGCTCGTAATGCATCTTCAGTGACCTGAAAGCAGCGGGCCAGACTGTGATCTCCGTTCATCAGAACTTCCGGTTCCACGATGGGCACCAGTCCCGCTTCCTGACAGAGGGCCGCATACCGGGCCAGTGCATGGGCATTGGCGGCGTAACAGCCGGGCGTAGGCAGACCGGGGCCGATGGTTATCACTGCCCGCCACTTGGCAAAACGGGCACCCAGCTGTGCATATTCGGCCAGTCGATCACGTAATCCGTCCAGCCCTTCAGTGACTTTTTCTCCCGGATGACCGGCCAGGTCCTTTGCGCCGGCGTCGACTTTGATGCCGGGGATGATGCCGCTGTTCTGCAGCACATTGACAATCGGGATACCGTCGGAAGTCGACTGACGGATGGTTTCGTCATAGAGGATCGCTCCACTGATCGAGTCACTCAGTCCGGGAGTTGTCGCAATCAATTCGCGATAGGCAAAACGATATTCTTCCGTCTGGGGAATGCCCAGTTTGTCGAAACGCTTGTGGCACGTGGGTGTGCTTTCATCCATTGCCAGCAGGCCTTTGTCGTCGGCGACGAGCGCATGGGCCGTATCAATCAGCTGTTGCTTGTGCATTGGCTCTTTCTCCCTGCAGTTCGAGGACGAAAAAATATGACTCTGCTTTCATGATATCCTGCAGGGTGCCCCTGCTTAAAGGACAGGAGATGAAAGCTTACTGAAAAAATTCGATTAAGACAGATTGTCCGCCTCGACATGTGAAGCTGGCGTTTTCTCAGAAAGTGCCTGGCGTAAGGGGCAACGCGCAGGGGGCGTGGACTGACTGCGATAGTGGTTCAACAGTTCTTTCGAGCGTTGCGCCAGCATCCGTCTGACTTCGCGACGCTTCCCTTTGACACGGGGGATTTTCATCGAATCGTAGGCCGTGGTCTGATGCCTCATCCAGGCGATGACGGCGGCTTCCGCCCGTTGTTCTACGGGGATGCGTTTCGTGCGAGCCACCGTGCCACTGCCGACCGGGGTAGCATGCGCGGTAATCGCCAGTGCAAGTTGCTGTGCCAGTTTCGCGTGCGTTGGATGAAATGCCAGAAAGTTGAGGACCGACTCATGAAAATCTTCGACGTATTCAGCCTGTTGTTTATCGCGACGCTCTGCAGCGGCAGCCTGCTTTTTCGCATACGCCGGGGTGGCACGTTCCGCATTTAGTTCTGCTCGCAGCCGTTCGATCGTCTCTTCAGGTGCCCAGATGCCCTGGGAAAAGGTTCGCCTTCCTTTCTTCTCCTGCACGCTCCAGAAGTCACCAGCAGCCTTAACCCGCCGCGTCAAACCGGCATCACCGGGAGGCAACAGAGACCAGCCGACCGGGATCGTGTGAATAGTACCATCCGCGGCTTTGACGGTGTCGGGAGTGGGACCGGGGGAGAATACGTTGCTGGTCATATAATTGTCACATCCTTGTGCGTTTATCTGATTCTGAATGGGACAGATTGATAAGATTCTTTCTACCGGATTTTGAGCTGTCTGGTCAATTGTGTCTGTGTAAGAGATCTTCAAATGTCGAAAATTATCTCAATCAAACAGCACTAGGATCTATTGCAAGGATCCATGTGGTATCTATTTAAATCGGGATAATCTCAAAACGGCCAGATCCAGGGGATCATGACGACTGCGACGATCCACAGCAGCAGGTTGAGCGGTGTACCGATCCGGAGGAAATCGGTGAAGCGATAACCGCCGGGGCCATAGACCATCATGTTGGTCTGATAGCCGATAGGTGTCATGAAACTGGCGGAGGCGGACAGGATCAGGGTCATCAGGAAGGGGAGGGGGCTGGCTTGGTAGAGGCGTGCGGTTTCCAGGCAGAAGGGAAACATCAGGACGGCAGCCGCATTGTTGGTGATCAGTTCGGTCATGATTGAGCCCAGCAGATAGATCACGGCGATGGCAGCGATCGGCCCCCATTCGCGAGTCGCTTCGACGAGGGAAGCAGCAATCACGGTTGCCGCTCCTGAATTCTGCAGAGCAGTTCCCACACCAAACGCGGCAGCGATGGTGATCAGCACCTGCCATTCCACGCTCTGTCGCGCATCGCCGGCAGAAATACAGCCCAGCGCGACCATAAGCACCGCCGTCAAAGTCGCAGAGAGGACGATGGGCATGACGCCGGTGGTCATCAGCAGAATCAGCATCAGCAGAAGTGAGACAGCAATCCAGGCCCGGTCGGATCGCAGTGGACGCCAGTTTTCGACATCGCTGATCAGGTAGAAAGCCGGATCGTGACGATGCGCCCGTTGAAAGTGAGGTTGTGTCTGCAGCAACAGGGTATCGCCGGACTGCAGAGTGATATCCCCGATTTTCTTTTCGACCCGTTTCCCCGAGCGATGCACGGCGACTACTGCAGCCCCGTAGACGGCACGGAACTCAGCATCGCGGATCGTTTTTCCCCTCAGCGGGGAATTTTCTGAAATGACGGCTTCACACAAACGGCGACGACGCTGTTTGCGGGGCGACACTTCATAATCGGGGTCGGCCACGGGCACCAACTGCGGGATCTTTTCCAGTTCGATAATACTGCTGATGATTCCGGTAAAGATCAGTCGATCGTGAAGTTCGAGCCGCTGATCGGGCAGGGCGGGTGCAATGATCTGACCATTGCGGTCAATCTCAATCAGAAACAGTCCCGGTAACTGTCTTAAACCGCCCTGTTCGATTGTCTGGCCAATCAGGCGGCAGCCAGCCTGGATCTGCATTTCCGCCAGAAATTCACGCCGACTTTCTCCCAACTGTTCCAGCAGTTCTTTGCGTTCCGGCAGCAGTATGCTTCCTGTGACAAACAGATAGGCGATGCCAATGACTGCGTACGGAATTCCGATTCTGGCAATTTCAAACAGGGACAGTCCGGGGATACCGTTTTCGATCATCAGTCCATTGATGACCAGGTTGGTCGAGGTACCAATCAGCGTACAGGTTCCCCCTAGAATTGCCAGGTAAGAAAGTGGGATCAACAGTCTGGAAGGGGAGACCTGATTGCGACGGCTCCAGTCCAGTACGACGGGCATGAACATGGCCACGATGGGAGTATTATTCAGGAATGCCGACAGGGGCAAGACAACACCAGAGAGCCGCAATAACACGCCGCGTTCGGTTCTGGATTTGCCGAGCAGATGCTGACCAATATAATCCAGTACGCCTGTTTCTCTTAATCCTGCTACTACCACAAACAGCACGGCAACCGTCAGCATTCCCGTATTGGAAAAGCCGGCAAAGGCTTCTTCCGGGGTGATAATGCCTGCCACTGCCAGCACCGTGGTTGCTGCCAGAAAGATCACATCGGGAGGCGCCAGATTTTTAACCAGTGCGATAAACAGCAGTCCGACAATCGTAACCGTAAACCAGGCTTCGAGACTCATCAATGTTTCCAGTATGTATTTGGGGTGAACCAATAAAAAAAGAGTTGAAAGCGTTTGGCTTTCAACTCTTCGGATGTTGTGGGAAGATTTAAGTGGGACTGGTTTCAGTCCGGAGTGAAATCAACACAAGCCCCCCGAAAGAACGAAAGCCGTTCTTCGACAGCAGCAGGGACAACAGGTGTGAATGGCTGGTTTCATGCGGAATGTTATCGTCAGTTAAAGGGAGTCGCTTGAACCGTTTTTGAGGGAATGTGTCTGATGCAGAACTGACAAATCGAACCGCGGACAGGTTCACCTGGAATTGACCACAGGCGGATATCTCGCGTATGGTAGACTGTGGTCTGTCACTATCCCGTCGTTTTTACTGAATCAGGAGTTTTTGATGGCACGTTTTTTCCTGGCGATAGTGGGCCTGGTCTATCTCCTGCTGGCTCTCTGGTGCAGCGTTGATCCCGCTTCGACCTCGCGTTCGGTCGGTTTTACCCTGCAGCCCGGTTCCGGACAGTCCGAGTTCCTGGTCATCTACGGCGGGCTGGAACTGGCTTTGGGGATCATCTTTTTCTGGCCAATCTGGCAGCGGGAAGTCACGCGTTATGCTTTGGTCGTGTGCGTGATCATACATGGCTGCCTGGTTCTGTTTCGCTCTGCTGGATTTCTGATCTTTGCCGACATCGCTTCAATGACCTATTCACTGGCGGTCGGAGAATGGCTGATTTTTCTGGTCAGCCTTGGAATCTGCTGTTTTGGGAAAAAATCAGGTGCGACACCGCTGCAGTAACTGCATCAGATTCAATACAGCCTGTTCTTTCGCTTTGGCTTCCACTTCGACCGTCAGCTGAAGTCCCTTCCAGCAGAGGGGAAAATCTTGGATGTCGATGAAATCGTGATGCCGGTTTGGTCTGGGGCCCTGCCAGCCTTCCAGGGGACTGGAGATGTGAAACAGGGGTTCGCGGTTCCAGGTGGTTAACGCCTGCTCGGTGGCTGCTTCAATAGAGAGGGCATCGGGCAGACACCGGTGATGATGGGCATCGTAGACCAGGGGGATTCCGGTTTCCTGGCACAGGGGGAGCAGGTCAGCGGGGGTATAAGTCTTATCGTCGTTTTCGACCGTCAAGCGGCTTCGTGCCCGGGGAGACAGATGCTTCAGGTTTTTCGCAAAGCGTTTGAGGGCAGCCGGCTTGTCGCCGTATCCACCGCCGCCATGAATGTTGACCACATCGGCATTGACCCATTCCGCCACTTCAGACTGATATTCCAGTTCCGCTATTGATCGTTCGACTACATCCTGGCGTGGAGAATTCAGCACCACAAACTGATCCGGATGAAAACAGGTGCGAATATCATGTTCGCGGGCGTAGGCCCCGCATTTCTGAAAGAGTTCGACGATTTCTGCTCCTGCAGGCAGATCGCTCATCTGGTATCCACATTCCGGATGCGTTTTCAAAGGCAGAATCTGGCTGTTGATACGAAAACAGCCAATGCGATGGGCGGCACAGAATTCGAGTGAAGACTGAAGTGCCAGCGCATTTTCCCGGCAGAGTCGGGACAGCTTTTCCAAAGCAGCTTTGCGTTCCATCTGGCTGCTGGCTTTGACAGTCGTGTTGCGGAATTTGATCGGCTCGTTCAGGAACTGGCAACAGAGTCCCAGTCGGATGTTAGACGAGATATTTGCGGGGTTCTTCAACAGCTCAGACTTTCCAGTTCGACCAGAATATACTGATCTGCAGCACGGTGGCGATCGAGACCCAGATGAAATAAGGAACCTGTGCCAATGCCACCCAGCGGGAATATCGCCAGACCGCAAGGCACATCCAGAGAATGGTCGACCAGACGATCAGAATATCCAGGGTGGCCAGGGGTAAGTTTCTCAGTCCGAATAACAGAGGTGTGAAACTCAGATTCGCAATCAGGTTCAACACAAAAGGAATGACTGTCTTGCGTGGAAACCGGCCTCTGCCCGCCTGGATGAATACATAACCAAACGAGATCAGAATGATCGGATACAGAATCTGCCAGATCAGACTGATGGTCGCCGGGGCAGGCGTCCATTCCGGTTTTGAGAGCGTGTTATACCATTCGAGCCAGTTCATATCTCTTTCTATCGTTCGTCTTATATTCGATGCCTGTTCTGTTTCATTATGGTGAATCAGACCGTTTTGGTAAGTTGTTTTTTGTCAAGAATTGAAATTTGCCGGAGATCGGCTGCGAGCATGTTTAAAATCCTGTGGGGTGGTGGTGCTGAGACGACCGGTCTCCTGTGCCAGTCAACCGAATAAGAGTTAAACAGGGTTTTGCCAGCCAGTACAGTCGAATTCGCTTCTATTAACGGCCATTGATGTATGGTTCGCTGTGGAATACTGCGCTGAGAAATGTGTCAGAAACTCGCGCGGAGCATTTTCTGGAGCTGTCCTGCCGCCATTTTTTTGCTACAATCTGAATCGAATTCCCCGCGAATGCGGATTGCCCGGCAATTCAGCTCGTCGATGGAACGGGGGAGATCTTTCATTTTGCGGGCGATGGTACAGTTATGTCTAAAGATCGGCTCCAATCCGATTTATGTGCAGAAAAGTTAAAAGCGCTGGGAGAACCCATTCGCCTGCGCATTGTTGATCTGCTGCGAGATGGCGAGCGGACCGTC
>NZ_CAXAVM010000037.1:0-43773 GCF_963972345.1 uncultured Gimesia sp.
CACGCGCGCGACCCAAAACAGCGCTTATCGCCAGCGGCGCGGCGGGGTCAAGTGCAATCTGCTCAGTATGACTTTCTGATTCCCCCCGTTGTGTGCCGAATTTACACTTTCCCTTTCGGGGGACTTACCGTTAAGATGTGTAGTATATACTTGTATTGTTAGAGCCGGAAAAATATTCGAGCCCCCACAAATGGCACAGTTCGTATAAACCACAGGGGAAAAGGGTGTTCTGCGGGAGAATTCCCGAGAATGCCGTTTCTTCCGAGGCAGATATTGATTAAATTCAACCCCTTGTAATATCTCATTTTATAGTGATCTAAGCCCGAATCCGGGTGGACCTGATTTGATTATCAGCCCAAAATTTGAGGAACAACAGCGTGAAATCTATCTGGGCCTATCTGTTCATCTTTCTGTGTGTGGTGCTCTGTTCGGCGGAACTGCCTGCACAATCGGAAACGGATGGTAGCAACGACAACCAGGGTCAGGCCGCGCGTCCTTCGACCTCCATGTCTGCCGCACGGGGTGAATACCCGCCGTTACCGGTTCCGTTCTTTCGGGGAAATGATCCCCGGTTTGTGGGTACGCAGGGCTTTTATTTCAGCCTGTGGAAGTTCATTCCGGTGGTGTTGCTGTTTCTGCTGTGGGCGAAGACTTCGTACTGGGTGGATGATGACAGCCGAAGCCTGAAGTGTAATACGGAGTTCTGGAGTTCGCTGATCCTGGTCATCGGCGGACTGGGTTTTCTGCTCGTGTTCTGTATGCCGAGTTTTGCCTTCGGGTTTGTGGTTCTGGCTTTGGCCTATGGGGGTCCCCTGGGCTTTTATATTCATGAGCGAAACGGGAAGGTACCTGCTTCCAGCCGCGTGATGACACCCAGTCATATTCGGAATATGACCCTGCGATATCTGGCGCAGATGGGGATTCGCGTGGGTGGTACCAAAACTCAGCAGTCGGCAGTGGGTCCTGATATCCGGTTTGTGGGCAAGTCCTCTACCGGTCGTGGGGATGACCCGACCAGTTCGCGACGGGTGGAAAACTCACGTGGTTTTCTGGCGGCTAAGGAACTGATTCACGATGCGATCATGCGTCGGGCGACGGACGTGCATCTGGAGCCGAAAGAAGATGAGTATGGTGTGCGTTTACGTATTGACGGGGTGATGTATCCCACGGAAGGCTTTGACCGGGGTGTCGGCGAGGCGGTGTTGAACATCTTCAAGGTGCTGGGTGCGATGGACATTACCGAGAAACGGCGTCCCCAGGACGGTAGTTTCCGGGCGATCATGCCTGACCGTGAGATCGACTTTCGTCTGGCCAGCCAGGGAACCCGGTATGGTGAAAAGATGAGTTTGCGTATTCTGGACCAGACGAACTCGATTGCCTCACTGGCCGAGCTGGGAATCCGCAAGCAACTGGTTGACAAGCTGAAGGGCATCGTCAAACAGCCGCATGGCCTGTTTTTATGCTGTGGTCCGACCGGTGCGGGTAAATCGACGACCCTGTTTGCCGCCTTGCATGAGATCGATCCTTACCAGCGAAACATTATTACGATTGAAGACCCGGTTGAATACCGGATTGATAACGTCTCGCAGATTGAGATCAACCAGAAAGCGGGCCAGACGTTTGCGGAATCGCTGCGAAGTATTCTGCGTCAGGACCCGGATGTGGTGATGATCGGGGAAATTCGAGATGCGGAAACCGCGCGGATTGCCTGCCAGGCAGCAAATACCGGTCACATGGTGTTTTCGACGGTTCACGCGAATGACACGTTTACGGCACTGTATCGACTGATTGACCTGGAAGTGGAGCCGTTCATGCTGGCCAGTTCTTTGTCGGCATTACTGGCACAGCGACTGGCGCGGCGGCTGTGCCCGGACTGTAAAGAAGAGTACCAGCCGAATCCGGAGTTTTTGAAGAAGGCCAATCTGCCTCCCGATAAAGTGAAGTCCTTTTATCGACAGCCGAAAAATCCGGAAGGGGTCTGCCCGACCTGTGGCGGCCTGGGATATATGGGGCGAATCAGTGTGGTTGAGCTGCTCGATTTTAACGAGCGGATGCGGGATATGATTCGCGATACGGCCAATATTTCTCAGTTGAAAGCGCAGGCCCGGAAGAACGGCATGTTGTATATGAAGGAAGAGGGTTTGAGGCTGGTCGTCAAGGGGGTCACTTCCATCGATGAACTGCTGCGTGTTGTGAAATAATTAACGTCGGCTTTATTTTTATTATACCTGTTAGCGAATATAGATATTCTGGACTGCAAACATGATCGACATCTTACTGCTGGCCATTGTGGGGATTGTAACCTGGTGTGTTGCCAGCGAAGGCGCCTGGGGCGCCGGTTTTATCTTCGTCTCCGTCCTGCTGGCAGGTCTGCTGGCGATGAACTTTTTTGAACCTCTGGCGACGTTTCTGTCAAATAATATCACGAATTCCTATGCCTGGCAGCAGCGGTGGGACATCATTGCGCTGGTCGGTCTGTTTGTGGGTTTCATCTTTCTGTTTCGAGAGCTCACGGTTCGCATTGCGCCCGCCTACATGCAGGTGCATCCGCTGGTTCACGAAGTGTCCCGCTGGGGCTTTGCCGTGATGACGGGTTATATTGCGATGGCATTTCTGCTGACGGCACTGCATACGGCACCCCTGCCGCGCGAGTTTGCCGGGTTCACTCCCGAGCGTAAGAACCTTCTGGGGATGGTTGCTCCCGATCGGGAATGGCTGGGTTTCACACAGTATGTTTCGGAAAAATCGATGCGTAAAGGAACGTTCGGGCATCTGTTTGACGGGCCGGAATACTCGTTTCCCCAGCAGGAAAACCAGATCTGGCCTTCGTTTCCGATTCGCTATGCGACACGCCGCGGGCAGGGGGGCGCCATGGGAGCCGCGGCGAAACCGGCGTCGGGAGACAAAGCAGACCGTTCATTCTGAGCCGGGTTGCCGGGAAGACCGGATGATTTAACTCTGCTGATTTTGAAACAGTCGCACCAGCTGCGGAATGAAACGTTCAAACGCCCGCGCACGATGACTGAGGTGCTGTTTGACGATGGGTGCCAGCTCGCCGAACGTTTTATGCAGCTCGATGATTTCGAAATAGGGATCGTAGCCGAACCCGTTCTGTCCGCGGGCAGCTTCGGTCATGCGACCCCGGCAGCGGGCTTCGACCTGCAGGCAGATTTCTCCGGTGGGATCGGCTAAAGCGACGTTGCAGATATAAGCGGCGGTTCGTTTTTCCAGGGGAACGCCACTCAGTTCCTGCAGCATCTTCTGGTTGTTCTTTTCGTCGGTGGCATCTTCGCCGCTGAAGCGTGCAGAATAGATTCCCGGTGCGCCATCGAGGGCATCGATCATCAGCCCGCTGTCTTCACCAATGGTCCAGTGAGAAAGCGTCCGCGCGGTCTGCGAAGCTTTTTTGGCAGCGTTCTCGCCGAAGGTATTGCCGTCTTCGACGACTTCTTCGGCCTGCGGGAAATCAGCCACGCTTTGAACCTGAATGCCATGCGGGGCCAGGAGTTCAGAAATTTCACCGGCCTTTTTCTGATTTCGACTGGCGAGTACGATGAGCGGATAGTGAGACATGGATCTGTTTTCAATAGAGACATCAATCAAAGGCGACAAACGGGGGAAAGCGCGGCGCAAAAAAAAGCCTTCCCGGGTAGAGGCACTTTATCAGGCCTGATTACTGGAGGGAAGGCTGCTGCTATGATTGAATGACGGGTTCCCGAAGCGTTTACTTTGCGCGGGGGACCTGCATCAGATTTGGTTTAGGATCGAAGACCCAGGATGCCAGGGGGGGCGCGCCTGCTGATGCGCCGGGAATGATGAAGTATTCGGACGTCATGGCTTCCACACCGGTTTCCGGGTGCGGTCTCATTTTTGAGCCAAACAGTTTGGCATAGGCTTCGATGCGGGGGTCCTGGGGAGAATCGAAAGACCCGACAGTGACGATCGAACGATATTTTTCATGCAGTACGTAGGCATCAATGTCAGTCGCATTACCGGCAGGGAAGCCATGTTTTTTCGCTTCACGCAACGCCTTGGTTAAGAGCCAGGCATTTTGTGCGGCTTTATCCAGGCTGTTACTGACCGTTTCAGATTCCGAAGCATT
Organism: uncultured Gimesia sp.; assembly: GCF_963972345.1. NCBI lineage: Bacteria > Pseudomonadati > Planctomycetota > Planctomycetia > Planctomycetales > Planctomycetaceae > Gimesia > uncultured Gimesia sp. The sequence continues at coordinate 4,103 of NZ_CAXAVM010000037.1, forward strand.
GGCAAATCGTGAAGTGGCTGTTTCCGTGACGGAATTTCCATAGAAAGAAGCGATGACCAGGGAGAATTTGCCTTTGTTATTCAGCAGCGAGTATTCCACTCCGGAATTCAGTTTGGCGATGAGCGGATCCTGTTTTCGCTTGGCGACTTCCTGTGGTGAGAGCAACGGGTTGATCGTGAGGAAGGCACCACTCAAGGGTCCGGGCTGGCCGGGAGTCTGTTTGTAGACGCCATTTTCGGTAATGACTTCGGGTTTGAAGTGCTTGATAAACTGGAGTGTCTTCTGTGCGACTTCGTCTTCACTGTCGGGATAGTTACCCGCGATGACGGAAATCATGGCGCGCTGGGCGGCATAGCTGCGGCGTTCTTCCCGACCCAGACGGTCGAGTGTGTTGAAACGCTGAATGACCGATTCCTGGCTGAAGGTGTAGGCAGGAATGCCGCGTTTGCGGAGTTCATAGACCATTTCATCGGCGGCTTCCTGGGCGCTTAAACCTTTGGATCGCCTGCTTTCGGGAATGTCGCTTAGACCGGCGACCATGATCATCCACGGTCCATGCCGTTTGGTCAGCTTGTATTTCTTACCTTTGACGGCTTCAATGCGGGCTTCTGCGACAGGCAGAAAACTGGTCGCGCAGACCGTGATGGCGATGGTAATAATCAGACATTGTTTAAGCAGTTGCATGGTCCGCATATCAGTATCCCTTCTGAACAGCGTCCGAACCGGATGGAATTAAATGGAATGATTGAGACTTGATTTCCGGCTTCATCCTGAAGGGAAACAGTCGTCTCAAGTTTAGACTGGGGTCGTGGTGATGTTGAGTTGCCTCAGACATGCGGCGGGAGTCTAGCAGTTCTGCAAAAATGAGTCCAGAGCTGATTTTTGCTGTCCGTTTTGAGGGACAGGAGCCGGGAAAAAGGATCTGGCGCTGCGGTGACTGAGAGAAATCAATTCCCAAGTGCGGTGGAGTTATCTATAATCTAAGTAATTGTATAATAATAAGATAACGACTTTGTTGATTCCGGATGATGGTCAATGCGTGTGCTTGTAGTTTCAGATATTCATTCCAACTGGGTGGCACTCTCTTCGATTCAGGAAGAGTTCGATTATTGTCTGTGCGTCGGGGATCTGGTGGATTACGGAACCGATCCGCTGCCTTGCATTGAATGGGTCAAAGAGCATGCTACCGCCTGTGTGCGCGGGAACCATGATCATGCCGTCGCGCAAAGAGTGGAAGCGAAAGGCTCAACCGGCTTTCGCAGGCTGGCATGTGTGACACGACCGTTGCATTGGGAGCTGCTGGATCGTGTCAGAATGAAATACCTGGCACGCTTGCCGATTTCACAGCAGATTACCATTGAGGGAGTCACGTTCTATCTGGTGCATGGCACGCCTCGCGATCCGCTGGATGAGTACCTGGGTGATAATGAAGCCGCCTGGACAGCCCGCCTGCAGGGCATCAATGCGAACTTTATCTGTGTGGGGCATACTCACATTCCGTTTCACCTGGACCTGGGGGACAAGCAGGTGATTAATCCCGGCAGTGTCGGTCAGCCCCGGGATGGCGATCCGCGGATCTCCTACGCGATCATTGAAGACGGCAAAGTCACAATGAAACGTCAGGAGTATGATATTCAGGCCGCTATCCGCCAGATCGAAGCAGCAGGCCTGTCAGGAGAAGCACTGGAGATGGCCTCCAGTGTGCTCCTTAACGGCCGAATGACTTCTTAATGATCCAACTCGACAGTTACGCATGCGGTTCGGTCATGCTCATTGGATCGAGGGCTTCTTTGAGTGTCTCCGCCGGCAGGATTTCCTGTTCGGTGCAGAGTTCTCGAATCGTCTTGCCTGACTTGAATGCTTCTTTCGCTAACGCCGAAGCTTTTTCATAGCCGATATACGGGTTCAGACTGGTGACCATGGAGAGACTGTTTTCGACGGCCGCGTTACAGGCTTCTTCGTTGGCTTCCATGTTTTCCAGGCAGAGCTTCTCGAATTCATTGCAGGAATTGGCCAGCAGGTGAATGCTTTCCAGGGCGGTGAATCCCATGACGGGCATCATGATATTCAGCTGGAACTGTCCTCCGGCGGCCCCGGACATGGTAATGGTCTGATCGTTGCCGATGACCCGGGTGGTGGCCTGCATCATGCTTTCGCACATGACTGGATTCACTTTGCCGGGCATAATGGAACTGCCGGGCTGCAGGTCGGGAATTTTGACTTCGTAAAATCCACAACGGGGGCCCGAGCCGAGCCAGCGGATGTTGTTGGAAACATTAAACAGTGTAGTGGCGATGGTTTTTAAGATCGCATGGCATTCCACCAGCCCGTCCCGCTGCGCATTGGCTTCAAAGTGATCGGCTGCTTCGACGAATGAGATGCCGGTGAGCTTTGCGAGTTCCACACTCACGCGATGACCGAATTCCGGATGAGTATTGATGCCGGAACCGACGGCGGTGCCTCCCACGGGTAACTCATAAACGGCAGCCGCTGCCTGGTAAGCACGTTCCACACTGAGTTCGAGCTGGCGGGCGAACCCACCAAATTCCTGTCCCAGGCGGAGTGGTGTGGCATCGGCGAGGTGCGTGCGGCCGATCTTAATGATCTGATCCCAGTCTTTGGCTTTCTGCGCCAGGCTGGCTGTCAGCTTTTCGAGGCCGGGAATCAACTGATTATGAATGCTGGAGGCGACGGCAACATGGATGGCAGTCGGGAAGGTGTCGTTGGTGCTCTGTCCCATATTCACATGGTCGTTGGGGTGGACGGACTTCTCGGGAGCAAAGCGGTCCTGTCCCAGAATTTCAATCGCCCGGTTACTGATGACTTCATTCACGTTCATGTTGCTCGAAGTCCCGGAGCCGGTCTGGTAAACGTCGATCGGAAACTGATCGTCGAATTTTCCATCGGCGACTTCGGTGGCAGCATCGATCAGTGCTTTGATCTGCTCATCATTCAGCGGATTTTTTCCACTGCCCGAAAGTTTTCCGATGTCACGGTTTGCATGGGCTGCGGCCAGCTTGACCTGACCCATGGCATGAATCAGGCTGGGAGGCAGGGTATTGCCGGAGATCTGAAAATTCTCAACGGCCCGTTGCGTCTGTGCACCGTAGTACGCTTCTGCTGGAACCTGTACTTCACCCATCGAATCACGTTCGGTTCGAAACCCCGACATGGTCTGTTTCCCGTCTCATTTAAAGTTGTCTATTGTGAATGTAAAAAGAGCCGACCTCCCTCAGTGGGCAGGCCGGCTTCAATTCTAGCAAGTTATCCTGTTTTCTCAATCGCCGCCCGGTTCGGGCGGGAAAATGTTAAGGGAGAGGCTGAGAGCTGCGGAGGTAGCTGAACAGGTCCCGGACTTCTTTCTCAGAAAGCTTATCGAGCAGTCCCTCGGGCATCAGCGATTTCTTCTGTGGCAGCATTTCGTCAATATTCTCGCGTTCCACGGTAATGCTCTGGCCGTCGGCGCTGCGGATGACGATCACATTATTATCCTGATCCGCAAGGAAGCCGTTCACGGTTCGCCCGTCTTCAGTGACGATCAGGTAAGTTTCAAAACCTTCGCGGATTTCGTTGGAAGGGTTGATGATATTCACCAGCATGCGACCCACGTCATCGCGTTTGAATGCCGTCAGATCAGGGCCGATTTCTCCTCCGTCGCCGAACAGCTTATGGCATTTACCACAGTTCTTCTGGAACAGCTTTTCCCCGGCGTAGCGATCGGGTTCTTCTGTTGCTGCCGAGAGCATTTTCTGTTGCGCGGCGATCTGCTGCTGCATCTGTTCGGTGGTGGCTCCGGCGATGGAACCGAAGTGTTTCGCGATGAGAGCGGTGATGCCTTCATCGCTGTAGACCGTCATTTTGCGGGCTGTTTCTACGGGCACGGTGTCTTTATTGATTTTACCCGCATCGATGGCCTGCAGGAATTCGAGAGCCCAGGGTTTGCGGATGGAAACCAGGGTCTGGGCGGCACTGCGGAGATCGTCGGACATGTTGGGATATTGTGAACTGACTACTTTGCCGATCGATTCATCCGGATATTGCTGCAGGGCGCTGATCGCGGCGATCTGCATCTGCAGGTCACTGGAATTCTGAATAATCTTCAACAGCAGGGGGACCGACTGCGGGACTTTGACTTCGCCGAGAATCTGAATCAGGTCGAGGCGTTTCTGGTTATCGGCTTTGGAGTCGGCGACGATCTTCAGCGCTTTTTCAACGGCCTCCTGATCACCCTGCCGCAGACCCAGCGACAGAGACTGTCCGCCGTATTTAGACATGGCCGCGATCAGTTCTTTAGGGAAACTGGTTTGCGAGCGACCTTTCATGGCAGTCTCAAAACCTGACATCAGGATTTCGGCATGCGATTTTTCGGGAGCAAGTTCCAGCAGGCGGGCACAGACCAGTAAGTCATTCCGCGAACCGGTTGATGCGAATCGTCGCATGATGCGCTCGAGGATGTATTTCTCCACAAGCGGATACTGCCAGACTTCTGGTTTTTCAAAATACGCGAGCAGTTCCTTCCTGTTCTCAGCAACCCGTTTTTCCAGAGACCACCAGAGGATCAGCGGGATATGCACGTCGTCCAGGTCTTCGGAGCGGCTCAACAGATTAAAGGCGATCGGCAGACCGGGTTCTGCAGGCAGTCGTTTGGAGGAACTGGCGAGCTGACTGCGAACCTGCACGTGCGGCTCGGTCAAAGCTAATGCAATCAGTTGCTGGCCGATTTCCGGGGAGACACGCTGGTCATCACAGAGCAGCCGAATAGTCCAGGCCCTGACGTGTGGGTCGGAATGCTGCAGTGATTTCTGTGCGACACCTTCGTCAAAACCGCCACTCAGGTTCAACGCCCAGAGTGCTTCCAGGGCAGACTGACCGTCAGATGAGAACAGTTTCTGTTTGAGTGCCGGGATGACGCTGGCGTCTTTGCGATCACCAAACAGGCGGAGTGCCTGCTGACGAAACCATTTGTTGGGATGGTCCAGCACGGCGATCAGTTCCTGTGATGACTTCTTGCCGAGATCGAAAGGAGTTAGTGGGCTGGCATCTTTGGCGGTGAGTCGATAGATGCGGCCATCATCCTTTTCCACCTGGCCGGAATAATGCTGGCCATGGGCAATCTGATGTTCGTACATGTCACAGAAATAAATCGCGCCATCCGGGCCGAGTTTAATATCGACGGGCCGGAAGCGTTTATCTGTGGTGGCGACCGGACGTTGCAGGTCTTCGGTCTGATAAGAGGATCCGTCGGCGGTGATTTCACTTTCGACCACGCGTCCCTGCAGCGGTTCGATTCCGAACAGGTGTCCCCAGTATTTTTTGGGGAGCGTTTCGGCTTCATAGATAATGAAGTTGTGAGTGAATCGCGGTACTTTGGCGTTCTTCATGGCCTGGAAATAACCGAAGGCATACGGATTGGACAGAGGTCCGTGTTTGCCGAAACCCTTCTGGTAGTAGCTGCCTTGAGTGTAATGGAAGCCCCGCGTGTTGCCTCCGTTGTGTCCGGAGTAGAGGCGTCCTTTGTCATCGAACTCCACGCCGAATGCATTTCCGCCCCCCTCGGCAAAAACTTCATAGATCTGTTTCTCGGGGTGATAACGCCAGATCAACTGGCCGAGTGTCTGAATGGCTTCCTTGTCTTTCTGCCCGGGCTTTTTCACTTTCCCGGAAACAGTACTTCCCTGTGACGAATAGAGCCAGCCATCGGGTCCCCAGCGGAGACTGTTGACGACGGAGTGCGTGTCTTCCAGGCCGAAGCCTTCGAGGTGCACGACGGGATCGCCGTCGGGAACATCATCGTTATCGTGATCGGGATAAAATAACAGATAGGGCGGGTTCAACACCCAGACGCCGCCTCGGCCTTTGACAAATGAAGAAGCAATATTCAAACCGTCCACGAACGTTTTATGCTTATCGTATTTTCCATCGCCGTTGGTGTCTTCATGGATGGTGATTTTGTCGGCCCCCTGTTCATGGTGTGGCGGAGGCAGGGGGATTTTGTCGTAGACGGCGCGATGGTGTTTATCTTTACTGAGGATTTTCAATCCTTCGGGATAGGGGTATTGCAGGTAGTTGATGACCCACATACGACCGCGTTCATCAAAGTTTTGAAAGATGGGCTGCCGGACCTGGGGCTCGGCGAGTACCTGTTCGATCTTAAGATCATCGGGAACGGTGAATTGCTTGAGTGAGTCCGCCGGGCTGAAAAATTCGCCTCCCGTATTATTGGGTGGCGGCACCGGGGGAGCGGCCTGAGCTGACGAAAACAGAGGCCACAGGACAGGTGTGACAGCCAGCAGCATGAACAGGCGATGGTTCATCATTCTGAATCTTTCTTGTTGGATCATGCAGTGAGTCTAAATCAGATCGGGGCGGGATGCAGATTCTGACCCGCAGGAAAGCTCTCCCGCGGCGGGATCAATCTCGTTGAGAATCTGTTAACCAGTCTGAAGGGAGCGTCTGCCAAAATCAAGTAACCGATCAAGAATGCAGGCCGGTTTCTCTGTCGCCCGTGCCATTATCTTCCCAGTTCTGCTGGTTTTCGAGTGATCTGACGTGGTAAAGGACTCCTGTGTTTTCTTACGATAAATGATGGCCAATTCCTTAATGGCAATTTGTGGTTTTTGTTAAATCGTTTCTTTCAGGACCGGATACATATGTTACAACGAATCACGCTGATGACCGTCGTATTGAGTATATTACTCACTGTTCAGATGGGATGGGCTCAACAGAAAGCGGCCGAAACTCACCCACGGCCTGCAACCGTGGCCGAGAACGCGAAGTTGCAGGAAGAGTATGCTGCGAAAGCATTTTTCGAAGGCCCCATCTGGGACCCGGTGGGCAAGCAGTTGTATTTCACTTCGTTCGTGGATAAAGACACGAAGATTTTGCGCCTGGAGGAACGGGGGAAAGCAAGTGTCTGGCTGGATCATACTAAAGGAATCAACGGGACATGGCTGTCGCTGGAGGGGCGGATGCTGGGGGCACAGGCCTATGGTCAGCATGTCATGAGTTACGCTTTCGGCGAGTCCGGACCCGCTGACACGATTGTGATTGCAGAGAACCCGAAATGGAACCAGCCGAACGATGTCTGTCAGACGCCGAATGGCAATATCTATTTTACCGACCCCGATTTCAAGAACCGCAAAACCAGTGCCGTGTATGTGAAAACAACGGCAGGCGAAGGGAAAAAAATCATCACCAGTATGCCGGTTCCCAATGGCGTGATCGCTTCGAATGACGGGAAGACCCTGTATGTGGGGGACAGCCATGAAAAGCTGTGGCGCAGTTTTCCGATCCTGGCAGACGGGACGGTCGGGGAAGGGATGCTGTTTTTTGATCCGGAGACCTCACGCCAAGATTCTCCTGACGGCATGAGCATTGATGCGGAAGGCAACCTGTATCTTTCCGGACGGGGTGGCGTCTGGGTGGCCAGTCCTGAGGGTAAGTCACTGGGGTTGATCCCAGTTCCGGAGTTCTGCTCGAATGTGACCTTTGGAGGTACGGAAGGGAAGACACTGTATTTCACCTGTGCCAACAAAGTCTACAGCCTGCAGATGAAGGTGAAAGGGGGACAGTTTCGCTAAACTGTGATCGGAAATGTCCATGAAAAAACAGGCGCTGTCCCGATGCGACAGCGCCTGTTTTGATTGAAATCGGAACAAGCGAACTTACAGAATCGCGGCCCCTTTGACGTCGATCCCTTTGAGAACCATCTTCAGTTCTTCGACGTTCGGTGAAATTTCGAACGCGTCGGCACGGCTGATGAATTCACGATCGATGAATCCTTTCAGGCTGTCGTTGAACTGCTGCATGCCTTCATCTTTACCGATGCGGATGGCGGCGGATAGTTTTTCATCATGTTCTTCCAGTACCAGTTTACGGACGGTCGGGTTGAACGTCATGATTTCGACGATGGGAACTCGCCCCGGTTTATCGACAATGGTCTTGAGCAGTTTCTGCGCGACGATCGCCCGCATGTTGAATGCCAGACTGCCTCGCAGCGCTTTATGCATATCCTGGGGGAACAGGTCGAGAATACGTCCGATACAACTGGGCGCGTTGGAAGCGTGAATGGTTCCAAACACAAGGTGCCCCGTTTCCGCAGCATGGATCGCGGTCGAGAAGGTTTCCATGTCACGCATTTCGCCCACCAGCATGATGTCGGGGTCCTGACGCACGGCGTGCTTCATCGCGATTTCGAAGTCTTTCACATCGATGCCGACCTCGCGCTGATTGATCAGACACTTGTTCTGTGTGTAGACGAATTCGATCGGGTCTTCAATCGTCAGAATGTGTTTGCGGTAATGGTCATTCACCCAGTTCAACATGGAGGCGATCGTGGTACTTTTACCACTACCCGTCACGCCGGCCAGCAGTACCATGCCCTGGTCGAACTTACATAAAGACTCCATCACGGGAGGCAGATACAAGCCATCGAAGTTGGGGATCGAGCGTTCGATTTTACGGGAGACCATGCCGGGAAAACCGAGCTGGATAAACAGGTTCACACGGAAACGCCAGGGTTCGCCTTCGTGTTCAACCACATACGAAAAGTCAGCTCCCCCTTCTTCGTGGAAGATTTTCTGGTTACGTTCATCCATCATCGGCATGAAGAGTGCCATCATCTGGTCCCGGTCGATCGGTTCCATCTGCAGTTCCCGCAGCGTTCCTTTGACACGCAGGATCGGTGCTTTGCCGACCTGCATGTGCAAGTCGGAGCCGCCATGCTTGATCAGCTGACGGAAGACTTTATCAATTTCGTTTTCAACGCGCCCCGTGATGGGATTGACGTCTTTGGGGGTCGCAGGAACTGTTGTCGCCATAAACAAACTCCACTTATTTCTAACGCTGTATTCTGCTGCAAGAGCGAGCAGCGGACTTGACAGGAATTGCTGATCTGAATTGAGACGAAGAGATCTGACACCTCATCCTCACCACGGCCTCCTGAGGCCGCTATTACTATTTTGAGGACTCTGAAGGAACATGCAAGCTTCAATTCCCGCGTTACCGGTAAATTTGTTGCTCTCCCGCAGAAACGGGTAGACCTGTTCCGGTTACCGGTTACACCCGATCCAGGCTGACTTCGCTTTTGAAGCGGATCGGAATTCCCCGTTCCGCCAGGTAGTGTTTCGTTTCATCAACAGGATGGGTCCCGTAGTGAAAAATGCTGGCAGCCAGTGCCGCGCTGGCTTTGCCTTCAGTCAGAATCTGATATAAGTGTTCAGGGCAGCCCGCTCCTCCGCTGGCGACCACGGGAATGGTGACGGCTTCGGCGACGGCGCGGGTCATCGGCAAATCGTAGCCGTCCTTGGTTCCGTCGGCATCCATGGATGTCAGTACGATTTCTCCGGCTCCCAGGTCTTCCACTTCCTGTGCCCATTCGATGGCTTCCAGACCCGTGGGAACCCGCCCGCCGTTCACGTGGACTTCCCAGAATTCTTTGCCATCTTTCTGGACCCGTTTGGGATCAATATTAACGACAATACACTGGCTGCCAAATCTCAGAGCGGCTTCACGGATCAGATCCGGATTTTTGACGGCGGAAGAGTTGATGGAGACTTTGTCACAACCGGCTTTGAGCAGTGCGCGGATATCATCGAGGGTGCGAATTCCGCCGCCTACCGTCAGTGGCATGAAAATAACTTCCGAGGTCCGGCGGACAATATCGAGAATAATCTCACGTTCTTCATGGCTGGCGGTGATGTCCAGAAAGACGAGTTCGTCAGCACCCTGTTCCTCATAACGGGCGGCGACTTCGACCGGATCTCCTGCGTCCTGAAGATTGACAAAGTTGACCCCTTTAACCACCCGACCTGCATGGACATCGAGGCAGGGTATGATTCGTTTTGCCAGCATGAATGAGAGCCTTGGTTCTGTAGTGGGAAGCGAATGTGAATCGCCTGGCAGGGATGGAAATATTGTGATATTTAATCTGTTTAAAAGATTAATCGATGGGTAATGGATTGAACAGTCTGCCGAGGCGGAATTCTGAGGGGCGAGCAGACCGATGTGTACAGGCAAAAAACGCAGCCCCATAATTGAGACTGCGAATGAAATCGAGCGGATGAGATCGCCTCAAAAGCGAACGTAACAGTCAGATAGTTAGCCACCGTGAGACAGCCAGGACGTTGATTATGTTGATTTCAGATCAAAGTTAATCGTATTGTCACCCCCGGTGACATCTGCCTTCAATTCTGTTTTCGAATTATATTTTGCGGGGATAGGGTCTTCATCCCCTTTTTTGGGCTTAGGGCGTGGCCTTCTTTGAGTCACATCTCCATCTGATTCCACGGGGGGAGTATCAATATCGGTGGTATCTGACATATCTACATTGGCCAGATCGGCATCGCCGCTGATGGTTTCATCAAGTGGCTTACCCGTGGTGATCTTTACTGTGTGACTGCCTACCAGGGCGCCTTTAGAGTCGCCCGGATAGGAGAGTTCATACTTACCACTGTCATCGGTTCGCCCTGTCGAGGGATTCCCTTTTTCCGGGACAAAGACCACGATTGCATCAGGCAGAGGTGTGCCATCCATCGTGACGACTCCAGTGACCGTTCCAAGATCCACCGAATCGCCGCCAGAACATCCCACACAAAAGACAGAAACAGATACCAGCAGGAACTTCGCTGTCATACTTTTAATAAAATACATATTTCTCCTCATTAGGCCTGATTACATAAGGTTCGATTCTGGCGGGCTGTCACGAAGTTAAAGATTCCGGTTTCACCAGGGGGTGAAACCGGAAAATGGCAGGTTTTACAGTGCTGCTTTAATACTCGCCCAGGACGTTTTTGTCATTGATGCCTGCGAGATACACCAGAGTATCTCCATTGACATTTTCGCTGATAAATTGGATCCGACCATCGCCGAAAAGAAAATGACAACCTCCCGTATGAGAGCTACTCAGTGTCCATTCATACTTGGTACCCGTCGTATTGTTGATACCATTAATGAGATAGATCGTGGAAAAATCGGGAGCCGTTGCTGAACCCTGATAGGTTCTAACAATCGCAGAATGGTAAGGCCAGTTTGCAATATTACCAGAAGTGCCAGTAGTATTAGATGCCCCAATCCAGACACCCCCTGCCGGGATTCCTTCTGTGGTTCTTTCGCCCACCATAATTACATTGCTGACGCCATCGGTAAAGTCACGGATTCGGTTTACCGAGTTGTTGTTAAAGGGCCCAGTATAACAGGTACCTGTGGTTGCACCAGGTTTAACATTACACGGCGAATAAATCGCGGGATAGTTTGACTTGCCAAAAGAACCAATGTTGGTGTTGATTCCTTCCATGGGGTCAGAAGGGCAGATGAATGCTGGCAGGATGGTTTTAACGAGAGCCAGCTGTGGAGGATTTCCCGTGTAATTGGCTCGCCAGGGAGCATTCATATTGATCTGATTATAAAGTGAAGCCTGATCCATAAAGGGGAGAATCATCACACTCCAGGCGAGGTAACTGTCCGTATCAGGATCGTAAGTTGTATTCCGGAGTGTCTCGACCTGCATTTGTGGAAATGAACGATGTGTTTCGTGGTAGTTGTGTAAAGCCAGACCAATCTGCTTCAGGTTGTTTTTGCAGGTACTCCTGCGAGCTGCTTCACGTGCCTGTTGAACAGCGGGTAACAGCAGTGCAATCAAAATCGCGATGATCGCAATCACAACCAGAAGCTCAATCAGGGTGAAGCCCCGTTTTGATGTGAGTCGTTTCATCTTTACCTCCAGCATAGAAAGAAATTAAGAGAAAGGAATAAATTACTCTCTCGAACTCTCGTTTCAGTTTTCAATTTAGATTGAAAGCAGAGGTAGTTGCATCACGATATTAAGCGATTTAGAAAATTTCATATCCAAAAGGACAAAGCTTGGGGATGCCGGATACCTAATTTGATAACTAGAGCGCGAAAACGATATTTAACCAGGTAAAAACTGCCAGAATTTGCAGTTTGATGAACACAATAAGCGTATTGGCGAAAGCCGGGAAAGAACTGTAGTGAATTACTGTCTGATTGTAAGAAACAAAAAATTAAAATGTCAAACAAATTCTATGAAGGAACAAATATTTATCACAAATAAGTTTCGTTTAGAAAAAGAAAGGTGGGCATATTTAAATGGAATCGATTGCTTTAGTGGATCTCATGTGGATTACTCAACACAAATGGATGCGGTTGAAAAACTCTGAGAAAATTTCCGCGCAAATAAAATGACACCAAGGGTTTTTGCGGTTAACCATTTGGCACTTGGAAGTAACTTCAAGGGAAGCGAGCCCTGATGGTTGAGCTATAAAGAGCGGACACTTGAGAGGTGAAACTCAAATGGGACTTCAGTGCGGAAGAATAATGAGTAAATCGATTTTGTGGTATCCGCGATGCGCATCGCGGAATGAGGCCGGACCCTGATCGCAGAAAATTGCGCGTCTGAACCATCTTTAATGGTGCACCCAACATCGCATCCAATTTTCGAGGTGCAGTTCATCATCCGAGAGCAGTTGTGCTTCAACTGAACTTCAGGTCCGCAGGTCCACTACCTTGAGCGTACCCTGCCTTGCTACAGCATCACAGGCGGAACCTGAGGCTGCAGGCTGGATGAAGTGAAGTCGTTTCGCGATTTTCTGAGAATTAAAGTTCTACTGTATCAAAGCGACGGTTTACACAGATTCAGGTAATTCACTACGCTTATTGAGACGTCCCGCTTCTGATACAGGATCAGCTTTGGCTACTCTGAATTCAGCTCAAAATCGATTGTATTTTCTCCTGCCGAGACGTTTTTGGTCAGTTCTGTCTGCGAATTATATCTGGCAGGGATCGGTTCATATTTTCCTTTCTGTGTTGAAGTAACGACTGATCTCTGGGTGACATCACCATCCGATTCGGGAGGGGGAGTATCAATATCAGTCGTATCTGACATTTTTACATTGGACAGATCAGTATCACTGTCCATTTCTTCGTCCAGTTCGTTTGATTCCCGTGTAGTGATCTTAATCGTATGGTTGCCTACAATCGCTCCTCTGGAATTTCCCAGATAAACGAGATCGTAGTTCCCCTCTTCGTCGGTTCTGCCAGAAGAAGGATTTCCCTTCTCAGGTACAAAAACAATAATGGCATCTGCGAGTGGCTCGCCATCCATGGTGACCACTCCCGAGACACTGCCTAGTTCAACTTTATCTCCTTCAGAGCATCCCAGGCTGCAGGCTGTTAACGTAACCAGGAAATAAGTCCATGGCATTCTGGATATGTAACGCATCGTATTTCTCTACGACCGGGGTTGCTTGAAGAAGTAGTTTTCTGTTGATCTTCAGAGATTAGAGATTTCGGTTATACCAGAAATATAGTGAAAGCGGAAAAACAAAGTTCGTTTCAAAAAGCGATTAGAATTCGCCAATGACATTTTTATCATTGATGGCAGCCAGGTAAACCAGTGTGTCACCATCGATATTTTCGCTGATGAAGCGGACACTCCCGTCTCCCATGACGAAGTGGCAACCACCTGCATGAGAACTACTGAGCGACCAGGCATACCTCAGACCATCATTGTTGTTGATGCCATTGATCAGGTAGATTGTGGATGGATCGGGAGTCGCTGCTGCACTCTGATAGGTTCGCACAATCGCATTGCACCAGGGCCAGTTGCCATAATTTCCTGCATTTCCATTGTTACGTAACTCGGAACCGATCCAGATTGCTCCCGAACCACGGTCTTCTGTCGTTCGTTCCCCAACCATGATTACATTACTGGGGCCATCGGTAAAATCCCGTAAGCGTGTGGGAGTATGATTGTTGAATGGCCCGGAATAACAGGAACCGGTTGTGTTGCCAGGTTTAATGTTACAGGGAGAGTAGATAGCCGGGTAATTCAATTTACCCCAGGAACCGATATTCTTGTTGATCCCTTCCATGGGATCGGAAGGACAGTTGAACGGCGGAATGATGGTCTTAACGAGCGCTGGCTGGAGTACCGTTTTTGATGCATCACGCCAGGGGGCGTTCATGTTAATCTTGTTATAAAGAGGTGCCTGGTCCATGAAAGGCAATATCATGACACTCCAGGAGAGATAGCTTTCTGTGGGAATATCATGATCAACTTTCCTTAAGCTTTCCACGTGCATCTGGGGGAACGTTCGATGCGTTTCATGGTAGTTGTGCAACGCCAGACCAATCTGTTTCAGATTGTTCTTACAGGTACTTCTGCGGGCTGCTTCACGCGCCTGCTGCACAGCGGGTAACAGAAGAGCAATCAGAATCGCGATGATCGCAATCACGACCAGGAGTTCAATCAGGGTGAAACCCCGTTTTGGTGTGAGTCGTTTCATCTTCACCTCCGGCATTAGTTAGAGCTATATGAGAAATGATAGGCCTTTCCCACTCTCATCTGGCCTTTCAGCGATTCGAAAACGGTATTGCGCACAAAACTAAATAAGGTGTTGACGTAAAATCTGCGCACAGTCAAATTTCAGTTAGCTGTAAAGAGCGACTTGTGTTAGTTCAGATAAGAGTAAGAAATTTGAAAGTTATAACGACAAAATTAACTACCAGAATCGGTAGATTAAGTCTCACAGTTTTATGGCGAATGCCTGTCAGAGTTGTTGGAAAAGACATGTCTCATTAAAAGCCAGATAATTAATTTGTCAACATGTTTCTATTTGTATTTATCGATTATTTCAGCTCAAAAATGAATAAAATATCATATCTGCAGCGACACCCTGAGTTTATGAGAGAAGAAATTCTTCGGAAAAATATAGAATTCGCGAAACTTCATTCGAGCCAGCGTGTTGTTGATCGCCACGATGTTCTGTAGGAGTGAAAAAAGGAGGGAAATCACTTTCAAATATGAATATAAAATCGTTTCTCTGTCACAGCAATCGTTGCCCGTGCTTCTATCGGAAAGTAATACTTATCTATCGACCCGGAATTTAAATCGAACTGAAAAACGGGATACAATTGGGAAGCCAGCGCAACCCAGATGAGCCCAGTGGCTCGCCGCACGAAGAATTTCAATCTGAATTCGTATGCCTTATTGATAAAGCGGGGGATCTGCAGTGTTAAAAAAATAACCGCCGTGGAGTAAATCATGCACACGGCGGTATGGCTGCCAGGAGAGAACTCTCCTGTCTGAATCTTGGGAATAAAATGGAGACAGGAGATTCTGTTTTCTGTTCCAGCCGCGAGTATTACGGAGGAAGTGCCAGAGAGCTTTCGTCTCCCACCTGGGCAGGAGGTTTACTTTGATCTTCTGCCGTTTCAGAATTTCCCGAACATCCCTGAGTCAGGGATAGCAGTGGCAGGCAGAAGAAGATGAATAAGCATTTGTGAAACTTGCTCACAATGATCTCCTTACATGTAATATGGATTACGCGAAAAACCCTTGAAAATATTCTGACAGAGCTCTGTTATTAAATAGAAAGTGAGATCGAATTAATATTCACCCAGAACCTGACCATCATTGATGCGTGTCAATAATGCATACGTGTTTTTGTCCATATTCTCAGTGAGAAAGCGAACCGATCCATCTCCCATCAGAACATGGATGCCGCCTTCGTGAACACTAGATGCTACATTGACGTAAAATCTGCTGTCTGCAGTAGTACCAGCGCCTGTCATTCCCACAACCTGAATGGGGCCATTGATGTGATAACGCGCGTTGTTGATATGGTTGGCGTCGATATTCGGATGGTTGACCGCAAACGTTCCATGTCGTCTATAGCCGGCCCAGATCGGTGAGTATGCATCGTCAGATCTGCCTGAAATCGCTCCTTCGCAAACTGCGATTGTGGCACTGAGTCCATCTTTCACGTCTTTGATTTTAGCAGCACCATTATGGCCAAACATGCCACGATAGCGAATCCCTGTGCGTCCATCCGCCAGATTACTGGTACTGTCTTTGTAGGCAGAATAGATATTTCCGTCTACCCAGCCATTTCCATGACCGCCTGCGCAGAACAGATAATTTGCTCTGGCATGGTTCGCGATAAACCCATCGGCATCGGTTCTGACTTCAATGTCTTCACCTTCATCCGAGGGGCAAAGCAGGATGGGGATTTTCGTCTGGACCAGTGCGCTGTTGGCGTTTGGCCAGCCTCCCACAACATCTGTAAACAGGCCGCGAAAATGACCGTTCGTGGCGATATTGAGGTTAAACTGATTGTAGAGCGGCGCCTGATCCATATAGGGCAGTAACATGAGCCAGCCTGTGTGATTCAATGCCAGCGTCACGCTCGCAGGCAGTACTGTGCTTCCTGCATTGTTTGATCCAAGAGGGAAAATACGATGTGCTTCATGGTAGTTGTGAAGTGCCAGGCCAATCTGTTTCAGGTTGTTTTTACAGGTGGATCTTCTGGCAGCTTCCCGCGCCTGTTGTACTGCAGGCAATAAAAGGGCGATCAGAATGGCAATGATGGCAATCACCACCAGCAATTCAATTAGTGTAAAGCCAAGTTTCTGTGAACGCTTTCGGTTCATGTGACGTCTCTTTCACAAATAGGAGAAAAGTTAGAATTTAAAATATAACGAATATTTAAAACTCAAGGAGTAACTGTTTCATCTAGAGACTGAAGCAACGTGACTGTTTTAGTGATCCCATTTTTTTGATATGCAGACAATACTGGATCAATGGACTGTATGAATTACAGGTATCAAGAATGTACCGCCAAAAGTTGATATGTTTATTAGGAACCCCCAAGTCTATATATTTGTTTCGTAAGAAATCAATTAAAAATAGAAAATATGAGAAATTGAATATTAGGAAGATTTAGTAAGGGGAAATGAGAAATGTGACTGGTTCTATCCAGTAGCGCCAGGCAAATAGAAAATCGGCTGTCCCGGAGTCGGAACAGCCGATCAAAGAGGTTGTGATAGCAGTGGTTAAAATAAAGTCGTTAGCCAAAACGTCGAATCAACTTACTCTGGTGGAAGAGCCAGCGATTCCTCGTCTCCGGTTTCGACAGGGACTTCATCATCAGGCGTAGATCCCACTGAGTTTCCGGCACATCCTGAAATCGAAATAAGCAAAGACAGAATCAGAAAGAGCGGCAGTAATTTATGAAGCAGTTTCACAATTAACTCCTTATTTTACAAGAGTTCAGGATCTGTGTTACCTGTAGAACTCATGTCAAATCAAGTCTTACTTACAGGCTTTAATACTCGCCGAGAACCTGGCCGTCATTGATGCGAGTCAACAGGGCATACGTGTTCTTGTCCATATTCTCGCTTAAGAAACGAGTTGATCCATCTCCCATTAAAACATGAATTCCCCCTTCGTGCACACTGGAGGCAACACCCACATGATGTCTGTTGTCTGCTGTGGTACCAGCGCCCGTCATACCTGGTACATGAACCGGGCCATTGATGTGGTAGCGGGCATTGTTGATGTGATTCGCATCAATGTTCGGGTGGTTCACCGCGAATGTGCCATAGCGACGATAGCCTCCCCAGATGGGCGTATAAGCATCACTGGTGCGGCCACCGATGGCACCCTCACAAACGGCAATCGTTACACTGGTGCCGTCTTTAATATCCCTGATTTTAGCTGCGCCATTATAGCCGAACATGCCTCGGTATCGGATTCCGGTCCGGCCATCTGCCAGGTTACTGGCACTGGTTTTATAGATTGTCCAGAGCCTCCCACCACTCCATCCGTTACCATGTCCACCGGCACAAAATAAATAATTAGCGCGGGCATGATTTGCAATATAATTCTCGACATCTGATCGAACTTCAATGTCTTCACCTTCGTCGGAGGGGCAAATCATTACAGGTAGTTTCGTTTGTACCAATGAAGTATTAGCATTGGGCCACCCACCTACGACCCCTGTGATAGAATTGGAAGCGGAACTCGAAGGGGCACCATAATGTCCATTGGTCGCGATGTTTAAATCCAGCCGATTATAGAGCGGCGCCTGATCCAGGAATGGGAGTAACATCAACCATCCCGTATGGTTCAAGGCGAGCGTTGGTTCAGGAGAGACGTCTCGAAAGTCACCACTGCCAATCTGATTTGCTCCCATGGGAAAGACGCGATGAGTTTCATGATAATTGTGAAGTGCCAGTCCTATTTGTTTCAGATTGTTCTTACAGGTGGATCTGCGGGCAGCTTCGCGGGCCTGTTGGACAGCAGGTAACAGCAAGGCTATTAAGATTGCAATAATTGCGATAACGACGAGAAGTTCGATCAGCGTGAATCCTCGATTTGAAGAGAGCCGTTTCATCTCCACCTCCGGTTGTACAAAGAGAAATAAAAGAAATGATGATCATTTCTCACTCTTATCCGGCCTTCAAGCGAATTGAAAACAGCAATGCACATAAACCCTGAACGTGCAACGAGTCACAGAAGAATCTGAGCACAGTTAAATTTCAGTTAGCTGTAAAGAGCGACTAAATTAGAAATTTACAGATAAGAAATAAGAAATTCGCATATAACAAAAAAACTATCTGAATAGATAGAACAATGCGTATCGTTTTTTGGCGAGTGCCTGCTCGATTTTTCTGAAAAGATAATAACTATTAAAAACCAGGGAATGAAATTGTCAACATGTTTCTATTTGCATTTATCGAATATTCCAACTGATAATTTAAGGGATGGCTATATCTATAAAGATATAGCAAGTTTATGAGAAAAGAAATTCTTCGAAAATATTTGGGATTTGCGAAACTTAATTTGAGTTTCTGTGTTGCCCTGCCTCATGGTACTTTTTTAGGTGAAAAGAGAATGCGAATCACTTTCCAGTTTAACCAAAAATGGTTCCTCGGTGATTGCAATTGTCGCTATGCTTCTATACAGCGGCGAAACATTTCTAAAGAACGTTTTAATAATTGTGGACGCGAGCTTGATGATGGACCTGCGCTGTTGTCCAATCAGAGTATCTGTCTTTAGAGTATCTGTCTTTGTAGAAAAATAAATCATTGGCTGGTGAGTGTCTGGAAGTTTTGCAGGTGTTTCCCCTGCTGGACACGTTTGATGCTCAACGCTCGAACAATAACGAGGATCTGAAATGAAAATACATCGTCTGTGTCAGCCTGTTGTGTGTGTCGCTCTGATTGCTGGTCTGTTCCAAATTCCTGTTGGGCTGGCGGACGAAAGTGAAAAATCAGCCTCGGCGGAATCGGGAACCGTTCAACGTGTCCTGCGACTGCCTGCGAGCGAGAATAATCCCCGCAACAGTGAAGGGGACTTCATTACTTTGAAGGATGGACGCATTTTGTTTGTCTATACTCATTTCACAGAAGGCGCTGCAGATCACTCTTCCGCTTACCTGGCTGGCCGCTACTCATCCGATGGAGGCAAAACCTGGACGCAGGAAGATGAGACCATCATTGAAAATGATGGCAAGCAGAACATCATGTCGGTTTCGCTGCTGCGTCTGCAGGACGGACGGATTGCTCTGTTTTATGCCCGAAAAAATTCGCTCCATGATCTGCTGCCGGTCATGCGTATCAGCGCTGATGAAGGTGCCAGCTGGAGTGAGCCGGTTGAGATCATTCCGCAAAACGAAGTCGGGTACTATGTGCTGAATAATGATCGCGTCGTGCAGTTGAAAAATGGTCGTATTGTGGTTCCGCTGGCGCTGCATCAGAATCTTCCGGGCTCAGATCGTTTTAACCCGAATGCGAAATTTCTCTGCTACTACTCTGACGATCAGGGAAAAACGTGGCAGCGGGGAAAGGATGTGGTTGTCCAGACGCAACCGGGTGCCAAACAGCCTTACATGCAGGAGCCCGGTCTGGTCGAACTGAAAGACGGAACCCTGATGGGTTTCTGCCGAACGAACGGAGGCAGTCAGTATGTTGCATTTTCAAAAGATGGCGGCCAGACATTTTCTGAACTGAAACCGTCAAACATCATCTCGCCTGTTTCACCCGCATCCATTGAACGCATTCCGTCGACCGGTGATCTGCTGCTGGTCTGGAATAATCACGAGGGGATCGACGCAACGTTGCGCGGCAAGCGGACACCCTTATCACTGGCCATTTCCCGGGACGAAGGCAAGACCTGGCAGCAGGCTCAGAATATCGAAACCAATCCGAATGGCTGGTACTGTTACACGGCGATAGAATTCACCAAAGACGGTGTTTTGCTGGGGCATTGTGCCGGGGATCGCACGAAAAATAACGGACTGGCGGAGTCACAAATCACATTCGTCCCACTCTCTGCCATTTATGGAAAGTAGGTGAGGCACGGAATTGTGTCCTCTTTTATCAGGAATAAAGCCGATCGTACCAGAAAAAGAACCGATCGGATTGATCTCTGAGATCGTGCTTGAATTCGCGGAATGAATCAGGGAAACTGATAAACAAGAAACTTAAAAATCCTCCTCACATTCCTGCCTCGGATCATTTTACCGGAGTCAACTGATGAATCCATTGTCCCTGTCCCGTCGTCGGTTTTTAGGTACTGCTGTTGGTAGCGGACTGGGGATGCTCTCGCTGAGCCCGCTGGTCCATGCGGGTCTGCCGACTGTGAAAGATCCCCGGGCGACTGACGGCGATTCCCGGTTCGAACCCGACTGGAAAGAACGTCTTTCGATTTCCGTTGGTCCGAAATCTGGAGACATTATCGGGACGGGTGACAAAGCACTGCAGGCGGCCATCGACTACATCGCTGCCAAAGGGGGAGGCACGGTCCGACTGCTGCCGGGAACCTTTACGCTGCGAAATGCCTTGCATCTGCCTGCGGAGATTCGACTGCAGGGAAGCGGCCCGGAAACGATCATCACAAAAGGGGCCTCAGAAACGGTGGCGCTCTCTGAAGATTCTGACTGGTACGATCAGGAAATTACGCTGGAGAAGTCGTCGGGATTTCAGGTAGGTGACGGGGTGGTTCTGGTTGTAAAGAATCCGAGTACCGGCAGCCAGGATGTGATTAAACGCACGCTGGTCGCACGCTCGGGAAATCGATTCAAATTGAACGAGGGACTCCGCAAGAATGTATGGCTCTCCGGAAGGCCCACCGTGTCATCGCTGTTTCCGTTATTAACCAGCGAATATACAAAAAATGTCCTGATCGAAAATCTGACCTTGGACGGGAATCGAGAAAACAATACCAATCTGAATGGCAACTATGGTGGCTGTATCTTTCTGCAGGACTGCAATCGTTACACGATTCGGAACGTCACCACGCGAAATTATAACGGGGACGGCATCAGCTTTCAGATCTGTCACGATGTGAAGGTCGAGAACTGCCACAGCCATGACAATGCCGACCTGGGCGTTCATCCGGGATCCGGATCCCAGCGACCTTTGATTGTGAACAGTCGCTTCGAGAATAACCACATCGGTCTGTTCTGGTGCTGGGGTGTGAAATATGGCCTGGCTGAGAAAAACCAGCTGAAAGGCAACGACATCAGTATTTCGATCGGCCATAACGATACCGATAATGTGATGCGAGAAAATATCATCCGCGACAGCAACCAGGTCGGCATTCTGTTCCGCAATGATGCCCGCGGGAAAAACTTCTGGGCCAATCGCAATACGGTCGTCAAGAATCAGATTATCAACAGCGGAGCCGCGGACGGTGTCGCCATTGATATTACCGGCAAAACATCCGATCTGACAATCACCGGTAACATCATCAGCGAAGAACGCCAGCCCGAGCAGCGCACCGGGATCCGTATTGGACCCGATGCCGGCACGATCAAACTGGCCGAGAATCAGATTCAGGGGTTTATGAAATCGGTTGACGATCAGCGACCGACGGCCTGAGCTCTCTGATCCCGGATGGAATCGGAGAGTGTGCCTGGAGCTTGCCTGCCGGATTACTTGCCTGTGTTACTTATCTGCAGTGATTTCTTCCGATTTCATCACTTTGCCGATCTGCTTGACTGCCTGACGGAGTCGCTGTGAGTTTTCGACGATCGCCATCCGCAGATAGCCTTCGCCGTCTTCGCCAAACCCACGCCCCGGGCTGACAGCAACACCACCTTCGTCGAGCAGTTTCATTGCGAAATCGATTGACCCCATCTTAGCCCAGGGTTCCGGGATTTTGGCCCAGACGAACATGCCCGCTTTGGGGCGATCGATTTCCCAGCCGAGGCGTTCCAGGCCATCGCAGAAGACATCGCGTCGCATCTGGTATTCGGCGGCGATACTGTCGACAGCTGCTTCACAGTGTCGCATGGCGACGATGGCAGCAATTTGCACAGGCTGGAACAGGCCGTAATCGTAATAACCTTTAATGGTCGAGAGGGCACGGACCATTTCCGAATTCCCTGAGCAGAAGCCGATACGCCAGCCGGCCATGCTGAAACCTTTACTCATGGTCGTAAATTCCACGCCGACTTCGGTGGCACCGGGAGTCGCGAGGAAACTGGGAGCCTTGTAACCATCAAAGCAGATGTCGGCATAAGCGAAATCGCTGATGACCAGGAATGAATACTTGCGTGCCAGTCGAACCAGCTCAACGTAGAAGTCCTGTTCAATGACGGTGGCGCTGGGATTGTGGGGGAAGTTCACCACGACGACTTTGGGTTTGGGATACAGGTGCTCGCAGGTGTAGGCGATGTTCGAAAGGAACTGATCGGGCTGGCGGACGTCGAGTTCGATGACGTTTCCTGCAGCCAGCATCACAGCGTAAACATGGACCGGGAACGAGGGGGAAGGCACGATTGCCGTATCTCCTGGTCCCATCAATGCAAGGCACATGTGGCTGAATCCCTCTTTGGAGCCGATACAGGTCACGACTTCCGTATCCGGATCGAGGCGGACCCCATATTTTTTCCAGTAGCGGGACGTCACTTCTTTTCTGAGGTTGGCAATCCCGTTGGCGACAGAATAGCGGTGATTCCGGGGGTCGGAAAGCGCTTCTGACATTTTCTCGACAATCAGCGGGTCGGGCGGATCCGTCGGGTTCCCCATCCCCAGGTCAATCACATCCACGCCCGCCACACGTTTCTGGTATTTCAGCTTATTGATTTTTCCAAAAAGGTAAGGGGGTAAACGCTTTACACGTTCAGCAACGGGGATGGTAAAGCCGTCGTCTGAAGAAGGAACTTCCGATTCGCCACGCATAATGAAAAGACTGCCTGTTCTACAAGGAATATTTATCGACTATCTGCCAGGACGACAAATTCGCTCACGGAGCGGGATCTGGCCTGGCTGAAACCATTTTACGCGATCACACCAGAAAATGCGCCTGATGAATGTGACATATTTTTCTCAGATTGATCAGCACATAAAAAAACGTGTGTCAGTAAATCAGGACTGACACACGCAAAGTCTAACTGGTTCTCTGTTTCAGGAGTGAATTACCGGGCAGCACCGTTCAGTCCCTGTGTGGGGCTGGGGATGGCCTGGTTGACCTGACCATTGCTGAAGTTCGTGCCTGAAGTCTGTGAGACACCACCGGTGGTTGAACCTGTAATGTAGTTGTCGACACGCGTCTGCTCTTTGAGTTTGGCAAACACGCGGGCGACCGCTTCCTGGGTCTGTTCTTCAGTCAACTGGTCAACCAGCTGGTTTTTCACTTCTTCAAGGCTGCTCACAATGGGTTCGGTCCGGCCTTCGCAGAGCAGAATCGCATAACGGCTCAGACCAATCTGTACGATACCGGAGACTTCCCCTTCTTTGAGTTTGAAGGCGGCTTTCCAGAGGCTTTCATTTTCAGAAAACTGAGGAATCGGCTGGATCGCACCACCCAGGGCACGGCTGTTTGGCTCGATGGAATAGTCACGGGCAAACCGTTCAAAGTCGGCAGGGTTCTTTTTGACATCATCCCAGACTTTCTGAGCCCGGCTCAGGTTGTCCATCATGATCATGCGGGCTTTGACGCGAGGGCCGTAATCCCGGACGAAGGCTTTCTGTACCTGTTCCTGGGTCAGGTTGGTGCGTTGCCCTGCCAGTTTTCGCAGTGCCAGCATGGGCCAGATTACGTTGCGACGATACTGGTTGGGATTCATTTTACGCTCAGCCTGCAGCATTTCGTACCAGGTTTTGGTATCCAGGTTGAAGCGTTTGGCGATCTTTTCCACTTCGGCATGCACTTCTGCCTGCTCGACGTTCACGCCGGCTTTCTGACAGGCCTGTTCGATGATGGCCCGGTTGATCACATTTTCCAGAACTTCCGGTCCATACAGGGCGATACACTCACGAGCCAGTTCGTCTTCGCTGATCACCACGCTGCCGACTTTGGCAACCGGTTGCGAGCGAGCCGAGGGCTGATTTCCGGAAATGCGGACCGTACCCGCAGATTTGTCTTCACCGGCGGCACCAGTTTTGGCATTGAATGTCTGGAACAAGAGGACGCCAGCGAGAAGAACCAGTCCTGTCCCGGCTGCGAAAAAGATGATTTTTCGTTTTGAGTTTGTCTTGGCTTTGGTCGCATGCGGGTTTGGGAATGGGTCGCCCATTGCTAAAAATCTCCATGTTTTGTATCCGACGCGGGGGAATCATGTGATTGACTGAATTCAGCCACCAGCGACTGGCACTGAATATGACGATCCTGCTTGGGGGCTGTTGATCGTCAGGCAGCGATTCCGAACAGGTCAAAACAGACGGCTTCGGAGCCACTAATCACGTTGATACTTTGTCGTCAGAAGATTTACGAAACTTCCATGTCTCAAGCTCTACCGTTAGAGCGCGGCGGAAATGTAAAACTTTCAACGAAACAGGTCAACAGCAATTTATGGAACCTGATATCTGTATACATCCGGGGCTGCAAAGTCCGTTTTTTCGCCCCGATCGCTTTGAGCTACAGCTGTTTTTTACGGATTATTTGATCCAGCGGGTGATGGAATGCGTTCTCCAGAGACCCGCTTCCCGTGAGACGTTGATTCCAGCTGAAAAAACAGAACAGGCAGCGAGTCCGATTTTTGATTATTCAGCAGGTCAGTGATTTCTTTGATTGCGATCAAAGTTGAGAGCGGGTTACAATCAGGTGACAGGCAGCCCGCCTGTCGGCATTTCCCAGTTGCGCCAGACAAAATCAGCAGGCTCAGTCAGGCAGATCATTCGAACAGACCAGATTCAACAATCAGCAGTAACAGAGACGAGGGACATCAATATGGGATTCTGGATGGATAAACTGCGAGCCGAGCTCGTAGATATCATTGAGTGGATCGATGATTCAAAACATACCCTGACCTGGCGGTTTCCCCGTTATCAGAACGAAATTAAAAATGGTGCCCAGCTGATTGTCCGGCCCGGACAGATGGCTTTGTTTGTGCATCGCGGGCAGGTGGCCGATGTATTTGAGCCGGGAAATTATGAGCTCAAAACCGATAACCTGCCAATCCTGGCGACCCTGCAGGGTTGGAAACATGGTTTCAACAGCCCGTTCCGCTCGGAAGTTTATTTCGTCAACACCACACAGATTACTGACCTGAAATGGGGAACCCCCAATCCCATCATGCTTCGCGATCCGGAATTCGGCCCAATTCGTCTCCGCGCTTTCGGGAACTATTCACTCAAAGCCAACGATCCACGAATCCTGGTGAAGGAACTGGTGGGCACCAATGCGGAATTCCATTCAGAAGAGATCAACGAACTGTTACGCTCCATCATCAACAGCTCGTTTGCCGACCTGATCGGGGAATCAAAATATGCGGCGCTGGACCTCGCTTCGAAATACACCGAGATTTCTCTGGAACTGAAAAAACTGGTCAACGAGCGGATTGATGACGAATATGGTCTGGAAACCCCGCAGCTGCTGATTGTGAATATCTCACTGCCGGAAACAGTAGAAAAAGCCCTGGATACCCGGACCAGCATGGGTGTAATTGGCGATATGAACAAATTCCAGCAGTTCCAGATGGGACAGGCGATGCTCTCGGCTGCCGAAAATCCTTCCGGGGGAGGCGCAGCAGATGGAATGGGACTGGGTATGGGATTCGCAATGGCGAACCGGATGATGCAGTCTCCCGGAATGGGAGCCCCCGGTCAGATGACACCGCCGCCGCCACCAGCAGCCTGGCATGTCGCCGTGAATGGTCAGTCGCAGGGACCCTATTCCCTGGAGCAGATTTCACAGGGAATCGCCGGCGGGCAGATTACCGATCAGACGCATGTCTGGTCAGCCGGAATGTCAGGCTGGTTACCGGCGAGCCAGGTGCCTCAGCTCGCGACTTACTTTCAGGCGACACCACCTCCCCCTCCACCGGCTGGTTAAGCGAACATGATTTCCGAGAACGTGGATGGCATGAAAGTGATACTGACAGTGAAATCAGTCTGCCCCGGGCAGAGAGATCAGAGGCTGGTGTTTGCGTGAGAGTCGCTCATATTATCACTCGTATGATTATCGGCGGCGCGCAGCAGAATACGCTTTACACGGTCGAAGATCAGTACCGGGATTACCAGGATGAAGTGATCCTGATGACCGGGCCCACTGATGGCCCGGAGGGGACGCTCATTCCCCGCGCAGAGCAGGGGGGCTTTGATCTGCAGATCCTCCCGCATCTGACGCGGAGTATCAGTCCGCTGAATGACTGGCGTGCGTATCGGGAGCTGATTACTGCTTTGCGGAATTACCAGCCCGATCTGGTTCACACACACAGTTCCAAAGCGGGAATTCTGGGACGGGCTGCCGCGTGGAAACTGAAGCTGCCGACCGTACATACGATCCATGGCGCTGCCTTTCATTTCGGCCAGTCCCCCGTGAATTATCATGCATACATCGCTGCAGAGAAGTGGGCCGCCCGGCGTTGTGACCGGCTCATCAGCGTCTGTGATGCCATGACCGATCAGTACGTAGCCGCAGGTATTACTGCCAGGGACCGCTGCGATACCGTCTACAGTGGCATGGAAGTGGAACCGTTTCTGACACCGCCTCGACCGCCGGAAGAAGTGCGTCGTGAACTGGGGATCCAGCCGGGGCAGATCGTCATCGGCAAAGTGGCGCGGCTGTTTCATCTGAAAGGGCACAAATATCTGATCGAAGCGGCAAAGCAGGTGGTCGATGCGCAGCCCGAGGTCCGGTTCTTGCTGATCGGCGATGGCATTCTTCGGGCGGAATTCGCAGCGCGGATTGCTGAGCTGGGGCTGTCGGAACATTTTATTTTCGCTGGACTGGTTCCCCCCGAACGCGTTCCGGAACTGATTCACGCGATGGACATTGTCGTACATACCAGTGTCTGGGAAGGGCTGGCCCGGGTGCTGCCCCAGGGGTTAATCGCTGGCAAGCCCGTCGTTTCCTACGATGTGGACGGAGCGCGTGAAGTGGTGATCCCTGGTGAAACCGGTTATCTGCTGCCACCCGAGTCGATTGAACCACTGGCACAGGCGTTAATTGAGCTCGCCGCTGATCCGGAAAAACGACAGCGGTTCGGTGAGACGGGACGCGAGCGCTTTACCGATCAGTTTCGTCACCAGACCATGACCCGCCGACTACGCGAAATTTATCAGCGGGTCCTGGATGAACGTCAGGCTTGATTGAAGTCGCTGGTCCGATCTATTTCTGGATCAGGACATTCACCCCTTTTTTGTTGGAGAGGACGATATCGGGGCGTCCATCACCGTTCATGTCCGCCATGGAGAACTGGGTCCCTACGCCTGTGTCATTGCCGGCTTCGATTTTGTGCGGAATGATTTCCGGGGCGGCGTTTTTGTTGCGTTTGATTTCATACCAGTACATCACGACCGGTTCTTTTCCACCCGGATCTTTTCCATTGTGGGCGAAGAACCGTTTGCCGGTCACCATGTCTCGCTGTCCGTCGCCGTTCATATCAATGAAGTGCATGGCGTGCGTCTGGGAATAACTTTTATCAATCAGGTGCGCTTTGAATTTAGGCTCATCTCCGCCGGAAAGGTTTTCAAACCACCAGACACCAAACTCGTGAGCAGAACTGCCGATGATGTCCATGTCGCCATCCATGTCGAGGTCTTCCACGTGCAGATCAGCCATTTTTTCAGAGGGTTCTGATCCACTCACGCTCAGTGTAAACGGGTGGAATTCCCACAGGCTTTCTTCCAGGACTTCCGGTGCTTCCCACCAGCCATTGGGGATCAGCACATCCTGGCGTCCGTCTTTGTTGAAGTCACCAACACCCAGTCCGTGGTAATATTTGAATGTTCCGTTCTTCATGGGATCGCCGGGTTTGCTGATCGGCGTGAAGGTCCATTTTTTGTCAGCCAGGTCGGGAGAGGGAATTTCCAGGTAACCCATCTGCTGTTCAGGCTGAGATCCGAAAATCAGCTCGGGTTTGCCATCACCGGTCAGATCAGCAAACTGAGGCGTCTCATTACAGATGCTGTGCCAGATCAGGTGTTCTTTCCAGTGACCTGATTCATTTTTTGGGTTTTCATACCAGTAAAACTCTTTGCCGGGAAAGCTGACATAAATGAAATCGGTCCAGCCATCCTGGTTAATGTCATATGCAAAATTGCAGAAGCTGTCACTATATCCTACACCGGCGACGAATTTTCCCGGTTTGCGGATTTCGTGCATTTTCCAGTCGGGGGCTTCGTACCAGACGTCGCCGGCGATGACATCCATCTTACCATCTTTATTCACGTCAGCTGCTGCAGAACCTTCCGAACGGAAAGCGGCATCCAGTTGCTGTCGCTGCCAGGTTTTGCCGGCGGAAAGTGTCAGCGGAGCAGTCAGCAAAACCAGCAGCGTGAAGACGGAGCAAAGACTCAGTCGATGGTAGATGTGATTGTTCATTTATGAGTTCCTGTTGTTAACTTGCGAACGCGGTAAGTTTCACTGTCTCCGATGTAGACGTTCCCGTTTGGACCCACATACACGCCATGCGGTCGTGCCAGGCGACACTGCGCCGGGTCGCCATCGGGGCCATCCCCTTTTTTACCGTCTCCGACGGCGGTTTCAATCGTACCATCTTTTTTACGGATGACGCGAATGGTGTGACTTTCCGTATCAGCCAGGTAGATGTCTCCATTGGGTGCGACGGAAATTCCTTTCGGGCCGGAAAGTGTCGCTTTCTCAGCAGGGCCGCCATGTCCCGTATATCCTTTTTTACCCGTGCCGGCGATGTGATGTAAAGTCTGATCCTCCAGATCGATGCGATATACCTTGTTTCCTTCACGCAACGCGAGATACAGAGAACCCTTCTTGGAGCCATCGGCGAAAAAGTCCAGGGCCCGGGGACCGTTGAGTGGAGTGCCTTCGACTTTCGCGCCATCGGGAGTGGGCTTCCGTTCCCCCGTACCGGAAAATGTGCTGACAGTGCCGGTTGTCAGATCGACGCGTCGAATCCGGTGATTACCGATGTCGCAGATGTAGAGATTGTTGTCATTATCCAGCGCAATCGAATGCGGACGCGAGAATGTGGCGTTTGTTGCCGGGCCACCATCTCCGGAGAAGCCTTTTTCGCCTGTGCCGGCGACGGTGGAAATCTTTCCTGTTTTAGCATCGACGCGCCGAACGATGTTATTAACCATCTCGACAAAGTACATGTTGCCTGCTTTGTCGAAGCGGACTTCATAAGGCTCATTGAGTTCTGCTTCCAGAGCCGCTCCCGTGTCGCCGCTGTAGCCTTTTTTTCCCGTACCGGCAACGGTCGAGATCTTTCCGGTTTTTTCATCAATGCGACGGATGACGTGACTTTTGATTTCACAGACATACAGTGCCCCGTCCGGTCCCAGGCTCAGGCCATAGGGTTCGCCGACCTGGGCTTCTACCGCGGGCCCACCATCGCCGGTATGGCCGACTTTTCCTGTGCCGGCAATCGTCTTGACGGTTTGTGCAGAAACAGACGTTGTGAACAGGCTGAGCAGCAGGACTGCAGGTAACATCAATCGGTGCATATTGTCATTCCAGATGAAGAGTATTTTTATTGTTGAGGAAGATCGTCAAACGGTCGCTCTGGATCATCGTGTTTGAAGATCAGATAGCGGCCCGCGTTCGGATTCTGTTTTAACAGTTCGGCCGGCGTAATCAGGGCGTGTCCTTTGCTCTGTTTGTCGATGACCAGTATTTTAACACCTGCAAGATGATCTTGCTTCTTGAAAAACTGCTCAAGTAGAATATTATCGGGTTTCCCTTTTTCATCCAGGACGACAACATACTCGGCGGAAGGCTGAGGTACAAAGGGGCGTTCTTCTGCACACCCGGTGTAGAGCAGACAGAGTGCTGACAGCAAAAACAGGTGATGCGGGATACGCATTTAATGCACGCCTCCCATCTCGGCTTCCAGTTTATCTTTGTTGCTGAACAGGATGTTACTGTCCATCGGCCCGAACCAGCCGATCTGATATTTCCTGGGGTCTCCTCCATAGGCTGACGTGCCGGTTCCCGACATGACTGCTGAGGTCACACGTCCGTCTGCCCAGCCGATATTGGCTATGATTCCCGTGTGTCGGAAATGGATCGAAGGATCAGGACGCCAGGGGGTTTCCTCAAAAGTGGGAGGTACTGGAGGTGTTGAGTCAGGCGAGCCCCAGTTGTCGATAAAGAAAGGGGGTTCGATAAAGCTGTACTCAATGATGTGTAAATCAGGAAAGCCCTGCGCCAGGGCGGCGTCAGAAAATGCGACCGTCCGTGCCAGGCTGCCGATTTCCCGCATGTTCGTGGCGACCATGTTGTTAGTGGGATATGTATTCTTCCAGGATGTTCCCCCCAGATAAGCCTGGTTGTAACCGTAACCTCCGGTTCCCCCTTCAAATGCATTGGCCACAGTGCCGTGCGCGGCAAAGTTTCCAAAGGTCGGGCATTTTTTGATACCAGTGCTCTGTTCGAGAAAGGGAGCCAGTGGCCCCAGGTGCGCCTGAAACTTTGTGGTCGCATCGTTGGTGGTGCGTTCCCCGTGCCAGCGTTTTTTACCGCCCAGCCCTACATGCGAGTCGGGAGCCGCACGAGGCCAGTATCCGCCATTGGAATCCGCATACATATGACAGGCCAGCACAATCTGACGCAGGTTATTTTTACACTGTGCCATCCGGGCGGCTTCGCGTGCCTGTTGAACGGCAGGCAGCAGCAATGCGACCAGAATCGCGATGATGGCGATGACGACCAGGAGCTCAATCAGGGTAAAGCCACGCTTGTGGAACGTTCTGGCAGGCTGCTGGTCAATCTGGGGAGAGGTAGAGGGAGAGTTCGAAAAATACATTCTGAAGGTTACTTTGTGGTTAGAGTGCTTCTTTGCAGGTGAAAAACATCACTCAACATTCTAACCATTTGCCATCTTGACTGTCTTGTCAGTCAACGGAATTCAAGCGTGGTAAACTTCATTTTTACCGAAAAAGCAGTCTGAAGGTGAACGTTTTCGGAAATTATTCCGTTGCCGTCTCTGCCTGATTTTGCTTTGCAATGATTTCGCGCTCTTTCTTCAGGCACAGGGCGATGAAAGTGCCTGAGATCGCAGCCTGGGCGATCAGATAGACCAGGATCTGTGGTCCGTTCAGAATGATACAGGCGCCGAAGGCGATGACAAACAGAGTAATCAAACGTGCTTTCAGACTCATGGACCTGACCTTGTTTTATTTCGAAGAAAGGAATCTGTTGTCTTTGGTTACACAAAGTATAGTGCTGTATGATACATTGATCAATTCAGATTTGATATCTCCAGAGACCCGGACACCCGATTTCTGGAAAACAGACACTTCAGGAGACCCGGAGTAAAAATCACCATGACGGATGTTGCAGCAATTCAGGAATATCTGACGCACCTCGCTCCCCCCGCTCTGGCGGAGAGCTGGGATAATGTCGGTTTATTAACGGGGGACCAAAATCAGCCGGTCAGCCGGATACTCACCTGCCTGACGTTGACCCCGGATGTGGCCGCTGAAGCGATTGCTGAAAACGCGGATTTAATCATCAGCCATCACCCGATCCTGTTTCGCCCGATACAGCAGATTACCTCAAACACCGTAGAAGGCAAAATGCTGCTGGCCCTGATCCAGGCAGAAATTTCCGTTTACAGCCCGCATACATCCTATGACAGTGCCGAACAGGGGATCAACTGGCAACTGGCCCAACTGCTGGGACTGGAAGATATCGGGATTCTCAGGCCACTGAATTCCACTGCAGAACCGGAACTGCCCGAGCAGGGGGCAGGGCGTTTCGGCTCATTGCCGGCTGAGTTTACGCTGGCGCAGGTCAATCAGTTAATCAAGCAGGCACTCAAGATCGACGCACTGCAGTTTGTGGGAGATCCTGGTCTGAAAGTGCAACGGGTCGGCATTGCCTGTGGGGCAGCTGCAGAATTTCTAAAAGATGCCCACCAACACGACTGTCAGGTTCTGTTGACCGGCGAAGCCCGTTTTCATGCCTGCCTGGAAGCGCGGGCTTTGGGAATGGGATTGATTCTGCCCGGTCACTACGCTACCGAGCGTCCGGCGATGGAGCAGATGGCTCACCTGCTGCAGCAACAGTTTCCAAAATTGACGACCTGGGCGAGTCAAAAAGAGACAGATCCCCTGCAGTGGGATTGTGATGGAGAGTAAAAAATGAGTCAAATCGGTGATTCAGGGCTGATTTAGATGGCACTATGTATATTCCATCCTGGTTGCCATTGACCTGATCGGCAGATTTCGCCATTATCCCCCCTCTCTCAGTCGTTTAGATCCTCTTTTTTGACACACTCTCTGAACACAATTTAGTTCCCAGGTGTCTCAATCTGTAACAACCAGCTCACTTAAGACTTAAAAATTTCGATGTCCAACGCGAAACCCAACCGTTTTGAAGCAGAACGGATTAAAAAGTTAGAGAAAATACAGTCACTCGGATTTGATCCCTGGGGTCAGCGGTTTGACGGCCATATTCCGATCGCTGACGCACGTACGCAGGCCCCGGAAGCATCTGGAGAAGACGGGGAAGAAGTACGAATCGCGGGCCGCATCATGCTGCGGCGTAAAGCGGGGAAACTCCGTTTTTATGACATCAAAGACTGGACCGGCAAAATCCAGTTGCTCTTTTCCCGCGGTGATCTGACCGATGCCCAGTGGGAACTGATGGGAACACTCGATCTGGGCGACCTGATCGGCATTGATGGCTGTCTGCGACGGACCGAGACCGGCGAGATTTCTGTCTTCGTGAAAGAGCTGACCGTACTTTGTAAATCCCTGGCACAGCCTCCAGAAAAACATCACAGCGTGAAAGATGTCGAACTGCTGCTGCGACAACGCTCACTGGATCTGATTTATACCGAAGGCGTTCTGGAAAAGATGCTCAAGCGGAGTCAGATCATTGATTCCGTGCGGCAGACGCTCCGTAATCACAAGTACGCGGAAGTCGAAACCCCGGTCTTGCATGCCGTCGCCGGTGGAGCTGCAGCGCGGCCCTTTATTACCCATCACAATACGCTCGATATCCAACTCTACATGCGGATTGCCCTGGAACTGCACCTCAAGCGATTGATGGTCGGCGGGATCGAACGCGTGTATGAAATCGGACGCGTCTTCCGTAATGAAGGCATTGACGCGACACACAATCCCGAATTCACGATGATCGAAATCTACCAGGCGTATGGCAATTATGAAACGATGATGGATCTGACTGAAGCCATCGTCACCGACGCCGTCAAAACGATCAGCGAAACCATGGAACTTCCCTGGGGCGAAGATGAAACGATTGACTTCAGCGGCCCCTGGGAACGGAAAAAATATCTCGACCTCGTCAGAGAGCACGCCGGCTGTGATCCGTCTGACCCGGCTGCGGTTGCCGCCGTGGCAAAACAGCATGGGATTGAAACGGAAAACGTGCACCCCGACGTGGTTCTGAACGAAGTGTTTGAAGCCACCTGCGAAAAACATCTGACCGGGCCTGTATTCGTCATTGATTACCCCGCCTCGATCTGTCCGCTGACCAAGCGGAAGCAGGCTGATCCCAATATTGCCGAGCGGTTCGAACTGTTCGTGCAGGGGATGGAGCTGGCGAATGCATATACCGAACTGAATGACCCGCTACTGCAGGAAGAATTATTCCAGACTCAACTGTCCGGTCTTTCAGAAGAAGACTCGATGGCGAAGATGGATACAGATTTTATTAAAGCGTTAAAGGTTGGTATGCCACCGGCTGGAGGGCTGGGAATCGGGATTGACCGTCTCGTGATGTTGCTGACGAACAGTCACAGCATTCGCGACGTCATCTACTTCCCACTGCTTCGACCGGAAGGTCAGCCTTCACAACCTGAGTAAACCATGGATGACCCCGGCAATCAGCTTTTGATTGTCGACTGAAAATCAGCCAAAGGATTGGCCGTATGTACAAATCACTGCTATGCCTGCGTTATTTGAGAACCCGCTATATTGCGCTGGCCAGTATCATCAGCATGACCCTGGGCGTGGCGACCATGATTGTCGTCAACAGTGTGATGGATGGTTTCAGCACGGATATGCGAACCCGTCTGCGAGGCATCCTCGCGGATGTGATTGTGGAAACCAATTCACTGGACGGCGAACCCGTTACCAAAGATATCAAGAACAGTATCCAGCGTGCCATTGGTGATGATATTGCGGGGATGACGGAGACCGTCGAAATTTATGCCATGCTCAGCGTGCAATATGGTTCGCAGTGGCAGAGCAAGCCGGTCACCCTGATCGGCATCGATCCCGAAACCAAAGCCACCGTCGGTCCGTTGGCCCAGTATCTGGAACATACGAAAGACAACGACATTCCCAACTGGGAACTCTCGCCGGAAGCGATGGCCTACCGCAAGGAATGGACCACGCGCGCCCAATGGATGGTCGAACGCTGGAATCACAATCCCCCGCCGATCGAACAGAACGAACAGGTGTCTTTCGAAGAACCGGTCGAGTCGAGTGAGCCACTGCCGGCACCAAAGTTCGCCAATGAGTCAGAGACGGCATCCCCCTTTGATCAGACGCCGAAACCGAAAGGTACTCATAAAGCAAATCCAACGGCCAATCCCTTCGGCGAAGACCTGAAGGTGTCCGCTTTTGAAGAAAAAGAAGAACGGGATCCCAGCAGTCCACTGCCGGGCCGCGTGTATATCGGGTATGGTCTGGTGAGTTTTCCTTATGAAGATCCGGAAACCGGTAAAACGGAAACGTTCCAGATTGTCAAACCAGGAGATGATGTCAAAATCAGTACGGTCACTGCCGGACAACCGCCCGAGCCGACACACTTTAACGCGACGGTCGTTGATCTGTTCAAGAGTAACATGAGCGAGCACGACAGCAGCCTGGTCTTCTGTAATCTCGAATACCTGCAGGAAATGCGAGGCATGATCGGCGGCGGGGAGAAATCGATCACATCAATTCAAATTAAACTGAAACGTCCGGAAGATGCCGCCATGGTCGTCAGCAAGCTGGAAGAAGCACTGCCTGCCAGCAAGTTTCGCGTGCGGACCTGGGAAGACAAACAGGGACCGTTGCTGGCTGCCGTCGAAGTCGAATCTGCGATCCTGAATGTGCTGCTGTTTCTGATTATTGCCGTCGCCGGCTTTGGAATCCTGGCGATCTTCTTCATGATCACAATCGAAAAGACACGCGATATCGGCGTGCTCAAAGCATTGGGTGCCAGCTCAAA
This sequence comes from uncultured Gimesia sp., assembly GCF_963972345.1. Taxonomy (NCBI): domain Bacteria; kingdom Pseudomonadati; phylum Planctomycetota; class Planctomycetia; order Planctomycetales; family Planctomycetaceae; genus Gimesia; species uncultured Gimesia sp. Next base: position 39,465 of record NZ_CAXAVM010000037.1, read on the forward strand.
CGGCATCATGTCGATCTTCCTGTCCTATGGCCTGGCTTTAGGCCTGGTGGGGAGTGGGGTTGGTGTAATTGTCGGTCTGTTGTTTGTGAGATACATCAATGAAATTGAAAAGGCGATTACCTGGATCACCGGGCGAAAAGTATTCGACCAGCGCATTTATTACTTCCCTGAAATTTCGACTCACGTGAATCCAATGATGGTCTTCTGGGTCGCCATTGGTGCGATGGTGATTGCCGTGCTTGCCAGTATTTTACCCGCGCGAAAAGCTGCTCGATTCCATCCTGTGGAGTCACTGCGTTACGAATAACGATTTGCTCGTTGAGCCACTTTGTGAAACACGGAAAAGTATCATCCACTGTTGTTTCCCGTTTATGTCGAGTATGAATTCATGACTGAGACCTTATCCATGCCTCATCCCCAGCTATCGGCGATTGCCATCGAAAAGGCTTATCGAAAAGACAAACACAAAGTTCCCGTGCTGCGGGGCATTGATGTGGATGTTCAGAAGGCGGAGTTCCTGTCGATCGTGGGACAGTCCGGATCAGGAAAAAGCACGCTGATGCATCTGTTTGGACTCCTTGATTCTCCCGACATCGGCGAAATCCAGCTGGAAGGCCAGCGGATTGATGATCTGCCCGATCATGCCCGCGATCAGATTCGCAACCGGGTGTTCGGCTTTATTTTCCAGTTTTATCATCTGCTGCCTGAGCTGAATCTACTGGAAAATGTCCTTTCCCCGCTGATGATCCGGTACTCGACATGGGAATACTGGAAGCAGAAAAAGAAGTTTCGTGAGGACGCGTTAGAGATTATTGAAAAAGTGGGTCTGTCGCATCGAATCAAGCACCGCCCATCAGAAATGTCGGGTGGAGAAATGCAGCGGGCCGCCATTGCCCGGGCCTTGATTGCCAAGCCCCAGATCCTGCTGGCGGACGAGCCTACCGGAAATCTGGATAGTAGTACCGGTAAAGAAATTATGAACCTGCTGACCAACTTGAATGAGCAGGAACAGCTGACTATCATCATGGTGACGCACGACAATTCGATCGCCGCCCAGGCGCATCGAACGGTTCGTCTGCTGGAAGGTCAGATTGAGGTTCTGGGGAAATCCCACGCCACTTCCGTTCCCGCTTAGTGACAAACGATCAGCGTACCGCTGCTGGTTTGAACCACTGTCGCCCGCGTTGTGTCAATGGCGTACGCCGTTGCACGTGATGCTTCTGACGGAGATGGATTTCACTGAATTCAACGTCGGATTAATCTTCCGTCAAAACCAGCCAGCCGTACCTCGGCCTATTTTGAGAATGGTACCAGATTCCAATGTCGCTCCAAGTTTATATTGACGGAAAACTGCTTCCCAAGGAAGAAGCAAAGATCAGTGTATTTGATCATGGTCTGCTATATGGTGACGGCGTATTCGAAGGCATTCGCGTCTATAATAAAAAAGTGTTTCTGATCCAGGAGCACATCGATCGCCTGTATGAAAGCGCCCTGGCGATTCGCCTGGTAATCCCCCTGTCGAAAGAGGAAATGGTTTCGGCCATCAATGAAACGGTCGCCGCCAACAAGATAGAAGATGGCTACATCCGACTGGTCATCACGCGCGGAGCGGGTTCTCTGGGTCTGGATATTCGCCGCACCAGCCATCCACAGGTCATCATCATTGCGGATAACATTTCCCTTTACGATCCGCAGCTGTATATTGACGGTCTGAAAATCATCACTGCCGCCACGATTCGCAATCACCCGGCTGCATTGTCTTCCCGCGTGAAGTCACTCAATTATCTGAACAATATCCTCGCGAAAATTGAAGGCACCGATGCCGGCTGTATCGAGGCATTGATGCTGAACCACAAAGGGGAAGTCGCGGAATGTACCGGCGACAATATTTTCATTGTGAAAAATGGTGTGTTGAAGACCCCGTCTGTGGATGCCGGGATTCTGGAAGGCATCACTCGCAATGCCGTGATCAGGCTGGCTGAGCAGTCGGGAATCACCGTCGACCAGTCACCGTTTACGCGTCACGATATTTTCGTGGCTGACGAATGCTTCCTGACAGGATCTGCTGCGGAAGTGATCCCTGTGGTGGAACTCGATGGCCGCCAGATCGGGACTGGCAAGCCAGGGCCGATGACGAAAGATCTCAACGAAAAATTCAAACAGCTCACGCGGGAATAACAGTGCTGCAGCGCAGGTTGAGATTCCGGAATCAGTCGAAATCGGCCTGTGATCTGAATGCCTGTTGCATGAGTCTTTTCCTGTGATACGATAAGAATTCGCCGGTTAGCGCGACCTGTTGGTGCTGTCCTGGTGTTAATTCTCTCAGTGAATTTGAATTGATCTGTCCTGTCCGGAAACCTGCTCATGCGAATTTCAAGACCCGCTGTCCGTATTCTGAGTGTGTCACTGCTGCTGTTCTGTGTGGCTGTTGTGCAGGGTGAACCAGCCGATAATGCTGCCCCTGAAGCGAAAAAAGATCCACAGACGGTCAAGCAGGCTTTAGCAGAGTTCAATTCCCTGATTGGTGGCTGGCGCGGGGTCGGCATGATTAAACGCAATTCCCGCAAAGGGGCCTGGTCGGAAAATGCAGAGTGGGTCTGGAAATTTAAACCCGAATCCACCAGCATTGACTACGAGATCACCGATGGGAAATTCCTCAAATCCGCGTCCCTCAGTTATGACCCGGAACAGAAGCGATACCAACTTGCGACCATTCTTCCGGATGGGGCCAAACGCGATTATACGGGAACGTTAAATAAAGACACCCTGATCCTCGAGTCAGCCCCCGATTCAGAAGGAGCCATCTATCGAATTTCGATCCGCCGCCTGAATGAAAAACGGACCCTCGTACTGTTTGAGCAGCGTAACCAGGGGCAGTCATTTTATTACCGCCTGGCCGAAGTCGGTTACACCAGAGAAGGAACCCGGCTGGCAGATCCCGGGAGCGGCGGACCGGAGTGTATCGTCACCGGTGGTGCAGGAACAATTCAAGTCAGCTACCAGGGAAAGACGTATTACGTCTGTTGCAGCGGCTGTAAGCAGGCTTTCGATGAAGATCCCGAAACGTATATCGAGGAAGCGAAACAGAAAGCAGAAGCACGCCGGAAACAGAAGTCGGACTGAATCGAACTGTGGTTAAGCAGGATCCCCGTGCGACTGTGTGCATTTCTAATGCAGCGTCTCCTGGTCATTGGGACCCGAGAATAATCGTACGAGAGATGCTTTGCCAAAATGGGATGCGTTAGAAATTTTCCAGGGAAGAGCCCAGTTCACCCGTGGCTTTGTCCTCAGGAGCTTCTTCCAGAATGACTTCTGTTTCAGCCAGATCCGTGCGCGGCAGCGGAATTCGTTCCTCGGTAGCCGATTTTTTTGACATCGGATTCAGCCACCTGGGGAGCCGGGTAAATCGGGATGATTCTTCTGCTTTGGTCTGAATGATGGCTGGCTCAAGCTCAACAGGTTGCTGCTGTGAGACATTTTGCACCGGAGTCGCCTGCTTGTCCTTCTTCGTATAAAATTCCAACCCGAAAAAAGGTGAGCGGCTGTTACTGTCCATCTGGAACCATTTGTTTCCCAGACCTTGACATCCCGTCTGTGCGCAGAATAAGAGCGTCAGGACGCATAATACTCTGGTTGATCGTAGCCCGTTCATTTGTTGACTTATTCCATCCTTGTCCAAGTCAAATACGCTTTACATCAGTGCTGCCCGAAATCCGATACATCCCACTGACCTTGTGGTCAACCTGGATTTCGTCTTCTATCGTCATCGACTGATTCTGAAGACAGAATTCCTGAATTTCCCGTTTCAGTAAGACTTGCAGGGAAATAGTCTGCCCCAGGTCGATTTATCTTAACAGTTGCCGAATTATTCTTCTGCAGATTCTTCTGCGAGACGGTTTTCGATTTCCTCTTCCGTTTCGACAGGAGGTTCACTCTGCCTGGGAACGCCGCGAAATGCGAGTTTGCTTGTGATCGGGCCGTCATTTCCCATCTGGCAGCCCGTCCAGGTCATGACGCACAGCAGAGAACAGCAGGCAGCAAGGCGTAATTGTAGACGCATCATTGGGATTCCCTTCCCAGTAAATATGAACAATACCCCCTACGATATTCGGGGCGTTTCATAGCAGGAATTGGTTTTCAGGTGAAGAGCGTTTTTCAGATCCCTGGCAGCGAATTCTGATTTTCGACCTCATTTCAGGGCTTTCTGCAAATCTGTTGCCGAATCTCCACATGTTGTTTTGAGACATCTTTGCACTAACTTAAAAACTTTCAACAGGTTACGTGATATTAACCGACTGGTGCTCCGGGC
>NZ_CAXAVM010000038.1:0-43371 GCF_963972345.1 uncultured Gimesia sp.
ATAGAGACGTTTGGATTCCGGATGGCATTCAGCAGACGCTGGTTGATCTGTTTCTGAGGTTGTTTGAGACCGTAATGCAGCACGGCAATCACCCAGTCGGCTTCACTGAGGACATCATCGGGCAGGTCCATGCTGCCATCTTCGAGGATGTCGCATTCGATGCCTTTCAATATCTGAATGCCGGAAATTTTGTCCTGTACTTTGTCGATCTCTTTCCAGAGTTCCCGCAGACGTTTCGCATCCAGACCGTTGGCCATGGTGACCCGTTTGGAATGGTCGGTGATGGCGATATATTGATAACCTTTGGCTTTGGCTCCTTCCGCCATTTCCAGGATGGAAGCCGTGCCATCGGTGGCCGTTGTATGCATATGCAGGTCGCCGCGAATGTCTTTCAGTTCGATCAGGTCCGGTAAACTGTCGTTCTCTGCGGCTTCAAATTCCAACCGGTTTTCTCGGATTTCCGGCGGGATCCAGGGGAGTTCGAGTGTTTTGTAAACGTCTTCCTCGGTCTTGCCGGAAACGAGTTCGTCCTCGCGAAACAGGCCGTACTCATTCAGTTTGAGACCTCGATCCTGCGAACGGCGTCTGAGTACAATATTGTGTTCCTTGGAGCCGGTGAAGTAGAGCAGGGCGGCGCCATAGGATTCTTCGGGGACCACGCGGAGGTCCAGTTCGAGGCCGGAGTTAAGCCTGACGCGCTGCTTGGTATCACCTCGGGCAAGGACCTTATTCACCAGTTCGTGTGCCTCCAGTGCGTCCATGACTTCGGCAGGCTGGCTGGAGGTGACGAGCACATCCAGGTCACCGACCGTTTCTTTTCGCCTGCGACAACTGCCGGCTTCCGAAATCTGCTGCACGGAGTCGAGTTGACTGAGATCATGAATGATGGCATCGGACTGTGCTTTCGCTTCAGCGAGCCGAACACGGTTACCCGCCTGGCTGAGATGTTCGAGGCCTTCCAGAATGATCTGTTCTGTTTTTTTACCGAAGCCTTTCTGCTCGGCGATGACACCATTTTCGGCGGCCGCTTTAAGATCATCGAGAGACTGAATGGAAAGTTCAGAAAAGAGAAAGGCGACTTTTTTCGGTCCGATTCCTGGAATATCCAGCATGCGGACGACATCGGCGGGGATTTGTTCTTTGAGTTCTTCCAGTTGTGGAAGCGTGGAGGTTTCCACAATGATGACAATTTTTTCGGCGAGGTCTTTGCCGATGCCCGGCAGTTCCTGCAATTCACCGGGGTTGGATTCGACGATATCCTGTACGGAGTCCGGCAGTCCCGAGATCGTGCGTGCGGCGTTTCGATAGGCGCGAAGCCGAAAGGGATTGGCGCCTTGAATTTCCAGCAGGTCTGCCAGTTCCTCAAACTGGCGTGCGATTTCTGAGTTTTGCATAGTCCAGATCCGGATGATTGATCAAAGAGAGTGGAAACCGATTGTCGTATCGTATCTCTTTACGATAACGGGATTGGCGCATAAAAAAAGTGCAAGGCGGTCAGGCACTTGCACTTTGTTGAGACTTGGTGATTCTGTGATTATTTGCTGGCAATTTTTGCAGAATCGGTAATGGCAAACCAGCCGGAATTCACAGGGACATCCTGTTTGGCCACACGGGGTGCAGAGAAGCTGGTGCGAATGGTCAGCCGTTCTGCGCGGGGCGCTGATTTCCAGGTGATTTTCTGATCCAGGTTCAAAGGACGAACCCGCAGAGGAGGAAAGTTGGTTTCCTGTTCTGCTTTAGGAGCTTTGATAGCCGGTTCCTGAATGGGGGCCGACTTTTTCTGGGGGATGGCGGTTTCAGGAAGTTTACCATCAGGAGTTACTTTGAAGGCATCGGTTGAATTTCCACCGCCGAACAGATCGTTGCTGTCTTCTTTTTTCTCAGGCCCAAAGTCTGGCTGGCTGCGTTCCGGTCTCGTATTTTCTGGCACGATCGGATTGGCACGCGGCACAGGCTGAGTTTCTCCCTCTGGTTTCACAGGGGGTTGAAACAGGTCGTTGGCTTCATCCTTCGGCATGGGAGTTGAATTCATGGGACTGCGATCGTAGCGTCGCTGTTCGAATCCGGAATCTTCGACACCTGGTCCTGGATTGCCGGAATTCATCGGTTCATCGGCAAATGTTTTGGGTGTGGTGCTTTCCACTTCACGCGGTGGGGGAACAGGATTCCCCGAGTTCGGATCGGGAGTGGGAGTACTGGCGGTGGCCGGGTTATACGAAACCCCACATTGTCCTGTACTGCAGCCAGCTGCACCGCAGGCGCCTGTTGCACATCCACCAATGCCGCAACCACCCATTCCGCAGGATCCACAGCCGACCGGGCCATAATAACTGCCGGTAGAAGCATAGGCTGTTCCGCCACTAAAATTACGGTAGCTGACGCCCACTGCTTGCGGGTTATTGAGCAGATACCAGCGGTAGGCGGCCCGTGAACTGCGCCGTGACCGGGCGTTATTCATGGTTCCGCCGTAGTAGCTTGTGTAGCCGGGCTGACCACAGCAGTTGCCACTGTTCATCATGCCATATCCACCATAGTTGGTGGTATAGGGGGCAGGAGCGTAACCGGCACCATAAGCCATGGGACCGTTCCGGCTTGGGCCAAAGATTGCATTATAAGTCCAGGGAATGATTCCCGCATTGGACTCAGCCAGAGACATCATGGCAATGGTCAGGAAACAACCGACCGTCAGACAGACTTTTTTCAGATTCATTTTTTTTCGAAGACTCATCATCCATTCGACCTTTTTAAATCGAGCTCAACAATTGCACGACCAGGGGCAGTAAGCCATGCCGAAAGAAGACGTAGTCCATCACGCCAGATTCTCTATATTTCCAATATATCGAAAACTTATCCCTAAGTTACTCTTTTGTACCCAGATGATCGTACCGATGTCAATGATTGGGATTGTTGCTCCGGTCGGTTAAACTAAGTTTTTAAACAGTAATTTATAATATTTCGCGATAGTCTCCATTTTAACTAAAGTCTGATTTATCGGGATTGCTCCTGTATTTGAGGCTCAATCGCCGATGGGAACATTGGATGGCGGTTTTTGGATCAATAAATGATGATAAGTTGATGTATTGGAAAGACTTAATAAAAAAATTGTGAATCAGAATCTCACCGGGGCGGATTCCGGAAAGTGGAAAATCTCTGAGAGGTGTTAGCACCTGAAAAACAGCCGAGTTCCTCTACCCCAAAATTCAAAAAAATGGTATTGTCCGCGGCCTGAATCCGGCAGAACCCTGTCTGCTGGCGGGGACTTTATCTGATAATTTCGCTTCAGGCTTGTGACTTCATGGAGGAAGATCACCAGAGCGTATGAGAGATCGTTGTGCCAACACGTTTTCTGAACCCCGGTTCGGTGTGCCGAACTTGAATCGCTCCGATTGCGCGCGGAACGCGCTATTCAGGCAATGCGCCAGGTGGTTGTGTGTGGCGCTGCTGATACTTGTCTGTTCGAGTTGTGTGAGCTGGAAGCAGAAAATGGCGATTCTGGATTCCGAGTCGCAGGATCTGGTTGAACAGGTGCGGGTCGCGACCGAGAGTGGACGTCAGGAGCAGGCTGCAGAACTGCTGAAACAGGCTGTCGCATCCAATCCCAACAATGCCGCTGTGCGACAGCAACTGTCCGAATTTCTGATTGCCAACGGGTACTCGGAAGAAGCCATTCAACAATTGCAGAAGACGACTGTTCTGGCCCCCGATGATCCACGTCCTTATATTGACCTCTCTTATCTGCTGTATGAGAAGAAACAGTACACGGATGCGTTGAAAAACCTGGAACTGGGGCTGACCCTGGACCCGACAAATATTCGCGCCCTGATTCTGAAAGGGGAACTGGAGGAACTGGCGGGGCTGAATTCTTCTGCCGTGGAAACGTATCATCGTGTTTTGCAGGTGGAACCCTATAACATCGTCTCACGGCTGAAACTGGCGGGCCTGGAGATCAAGCTGGGAGAACCAAACCGGGCCACACCGATTCTGCGACCGATCTGTCACAATACGAGTGCCACGATTGATCAGCGAGCCGAGGCACAGTGGATGCTGGGCATCGCCTATGGTGCAGAGCAGCGATGGACGGATTCGGTCGCTTCGCTGGAGCAGGCATTGAAAAATCGTGAGCAGAATTCGGCTGATGACTGGTATCGGATGGCGTACGCCTGCCTGCAGGCCAATCAGATGGAGAAAGTGTATCCGGCGGTCACCCAGGCGCTGACATTGAACCCGATGCATACTGAAACCAATCGCCTGTCAAACTTTCTGACCCAACAGACCAATCAGATCAATATTCAGCAGGCATCCATGTATACGCCTCTGCATCGCCCCGGTTTTATCGGACAGGAACCGGAACGGATTCCGATTGAAACCCTGCAACCCCCCGAAGGCTGGGAACGCGTTACCAGGCACTCCGTTTCTTCTGCCAGATCGAGTTCTCCTTAGGTGCGAATGTATAGGGCAGGAAACTCCAACTGTCTCACCTGCCCGGCAGGATTGTTCCCGTCATTCAGAACGGATTCCGTCTGCGGAATTATTCGTAATTTCAGGTCAGAAAAGGGCTTATTTCGACTTATGGCCGGTAAATGCAGAATTTTGATACTTGAAAAAAGTATACACGGGACTAAATGATATAAAGGTAAGACTTTGCTATAGTATGTACCAGTAAATGTTTTCGATGAATTTCAGATGAATTAAAAGACTGTCCCCGGCTGGGTTTTTGAATCAATTGAGTGATTCCGTGTGTGACTCCTCAAAGTGGATTCTTAAGGGACGCGTCAAAAAAACGCGATCCGGTACCACCAGCAAAACAGCAGTGACAGCCCAATGAAAGACGTTTGTATGTTTGAATTTGTTTCCGATGCTCTGAATCTCAAACAGATGGGAGCTGCTGATCAGGGTACGCAATCTGTCATGTCCACAGACTCCCGCGCGGTCTCCACAGCAAGCCTGCTGCCTGATGTTGCCAATGAACTGCTGCCTACAGCTGGCGGTACACTGGAACGTGTGGGGATGTCAGGGGTGGAGCTGGTTCTGCGGTTGCGCGACGCCTCGGGCGAGATCTTTCGCACACCGGCCCGGGCGGATGCTGCCGTCAGCCTGGATGACGAAAACGTCAAAGGCATTCACATGTCACGGCTGTTTCTGAGCCTGAACAATCGACTGGCGGATACCGAACTGACTCTGCCTGTCGTCAATGATATCCTGAAGGATTTCATTCGCACGCATCAGGATATGAGCTCCAGCAGTTACCTGACCTTAACCTACGAGCATTCACTGAAACGCCCCGCGTTACTCTCGGATCATGCCGGCTGGCGTGCCTATCCGGTCAAGATTCAGAGTGCCTGCCAGCAAGGCGTCTTTCGTCATCAGCTGCAGATCAGACTGACTTATTCCAGTACCTGCCCCTGTTCGGCGGCTCTCTCCCGGCAGTTGATCCAGCAGGCATTCGAAAATCGGTTCGGCGATCGCAGCGAGCTGACACACGATGAAATCGTGCAGTGGCTGGGAACGCCGGAAGCGATCCTGGCAGTGCCCCACAGCCAGCGGAGTCACGCTGACGTGTGTGTGGAACTGGAAAGTGACGTCGATGACTTTCCGATTGCAGCGCTGATTGATTACCTGGAACGGGTGATTGCCACCCCGGTGCAGACGGCTGTCAAACGGCAAGACGAACAGGAGTTTGCCCGGCTGAACGGCGCGAACCTGATGTTCTGCGAAGACGCCGCCCGAAAACTGAAAGGCGCACTGGAGCATTATGCCGGTATCAAGGATTTCCGCGTGGAGATCAACCACCTCGAAAGTCTGCATCCACACGATGCTTCCGCCGTGGCAATCAAAAATCGGTCATAATCCGGGTGGAAGTCACAATCCTAGCCTGCCCTGTGCAGGCTTTTTTTATTGGCAGGGAGCAAAATCAACTGAAGCCCGCGTTACCCCGGCTTTTCTATTTTGACTCGAGTGATGAGTTTTTTGAGGTTGCTTCTTGCCAAGAGTTGTTGGATCCAATAACTTAATTTTATTAAAGAAATTACTTTCGGTTGAGCCCGCAATCGGGTTTGTTGTAGCGCGGGGCAGAGCTGGAATTCTCTCCCGGCGCCATTTAATTCAGGAAAGCGCATATGTATTTGAAACGACTACTGACGATCACCTGTGTCTGTCTGGCTGCTGTCTGGAGTGCTGGAGCAACAGCGGAAGACAAAGTCATCACTCCCAAAGATGGTGTGATTCATCTGTTTAACGGCAAGAATCTGGATGGACTGTATGTCTGGAATCGCGATACCGCCTATGAAGATCCCCGTGAGATCTTCACTGTGAAAGATGGTATGCTGCATATTTCCGGCGATGGTTATGGCGGATTGATTACCAAGAATGACTACCGTGATTATCACATGGTCATCGAATTCAAGTGGGGCGAAAAAACCTGGGGCAAGCGGGAAGACCGTGCCCGCGATTCAGGCGTCCTGATTCACTGCCATGGTCCTGATGGCGGATACGGCAATACCTGGATGGCTTCGATCGAAGCACAGATCATCGAAGGGGGCGTGGGTGACATCCTGGTCTTAACAGGGAAAGATCCCAAGACCGGTGAGACACTGCCGACTTCTCTGACCACCAAAATCACCAAAGACCGCGATGGTGAAAAAGTCTGGAAAAAGGACGGCGAAGAAATCACACTCAGTTCCGGTCGGATCAACTGGTTTGGTCGTGACCCCGACTGGGCAGACAAAGTTGGCTTCCGCGGCAAAGATGATGTCGAAAGCAAGTTCGGCGAATGGACGCGGATGGATGTCATCTGTAAAGGTGACAAGATTGAATACCAGGTGAACGGCGTGACTGTAAATGCAGGATACAACGCCAAGCCCGATTATGGCAAACTGCTGGTGCAGACCGAAATGGCCGAGATGTGGGTTCGCAAGTGGGACCTGTATCCACTGGGCGAAGCACCCAAATACAAGAAAGACTAAGTTCACACATCGTGAATTCAGCCCTGCTGCGGTGAGGACCGGAGCAGGGCTTTTTGATGCGCAGTATGAAGAGTCAGAGGCCGTGGCTCTCTCTTTGCCGGGGCTGTTACTTCTTCATCGTGACCGGGGAGTCATCTTTGTCCGCCAGCTCGGGGATTTCTTCCTGCATCACGGTAAACATCTCGGCGACTTCGGGTTTGAAGACATCGCCGATCAGGATGTCGACGAGGTTGGATTTGAATTGGGGATACTGCCTGAGGAAGTTCCCGAAGCTGAAGCCGGGGGTGTAGAAGGCGTAAACCAGTTTGCGGAAGTTGTCGACGCCTTCCTTGTATCCGGGATACCAGTGGCTCAGACGTTCGACTGAAAAGTCGTCTGTTTCGTAAGCTTCGTTGATGGCATCGGCGATCATTTCACCCGATTTCATCGCCAGGAAGACGCCACTGGAGTAAACGGGATCGATGAAGCCGAGTGCGTCACCCGCCAGCATCCAGCCGGGACCGGCAGGTTGTGTGGAGTGATACGAGAAATCTTTGGTGGTCATGAATTCGGTAACGGGCTGCGCATCGGTCAGGCGGCCTTTGATGCCGATACAGCGTTCGACTTCCTGAAAGAAGATTTCTTCGCTGTTCCCTCGCTCTTTGGAGAACATGTATTTCATATCGCCGGTACAACCAATGCTGACCACATTGTCGGGGAGCGGAATGTACCAGAACCAGGACCGTTTGCCTTCGGTCTGCAGGATGAGCGTGGCTCCTTCGTCGATGCCGGGATCGCGTTGTGCATTTTTGAAGTGGGCCCAGACGGTCCCTTTTCGCAGAACAGGATCTGCTTCCTTGAGCTTGAGTCGATTCACAATGAATCCGGATTGCCCGCTGGCATCGACGACCATTTTGGCGGTGATCTCGCGGGTTTCCTGGTTGCTCAGTTTGACTTTGACGCCGGTGACCTGTTCGCCTTGCGTCAGCAGGTCCAGAACCTGCACGCTGCTGTGAAAAGTCGCGCCCTGTTTGCGGGCATTGTTGATCAGCATCTGATCAAATTCGGCGCGGAGGACCTGCCAGGTTTGCGAGCTTTCGTGGTCTTTGTGTTCGTGGAAGTAGAAGGGCATCGTTTCGACGCCTTCATCCGTTACGAACTGGACACTGAATTTTTTGGGAAACGCGGTCTGTTTGAGCTGCTCGATCAGGCCGAGCCGTTGGAGCGGCCAGTAGGTTTCCGGGATCAATGATTCGCCGACATGGAAGCGGGGGAAGCGGGCGCGATCGACGACCAGGGTTTTGCCTCCCTGTTCGGCGAGCAGGGCAGCTACCGTGGAGCCTGCAGGGCCGGCTCCGATGATTACGACATCGTATTCAGATTCGAGTTCAGGCTGTTCTTTCAGGTCCGTATCAAGCATGGAAAACCCTTGGTCAGTCAGTATAAATTCAGTTAGCGAGCAAGCTGGTTCAGGATTACGTCTCCCCCGCTGTTCAGGTCGAGTCGTTGGGGATCAAAGCCGTGCTGGTTTAGGGAAGACACATTCCCCGGCTGATTTCAGGGAGTTATAGAAGCGGGGATGAAACTTCCAAGAGGTCAATTGCCGGTTGTTGATTACAAAATATAGTTGCCAGGCGTCCATAGGTTATCTGGCCTGGTTCGATTTTCATGACTTTCGACAGACCGGGACCTGCTGTAATACGGAGCACGGCTCCCAGGTCGACATGTCTGAGTACGTTATGGTTGATTAAAACCCGCCCCAGCGGAATTTCGCCGGCGAGGATTTCGTCTTTGACGGCCTGGGTCACATAATCAAAATTGAATCTGACAATCCCGAACTGGACGACATCGTCTGTGCCACTTTTGGATAACAGGATCTGTCTGCTGTAAATGTTTTCATCAAGTTTCTGGTCCAGCACGGTGACATCGACAGAAGTCTTGTGATATTCCTCCATCGTGACAGTCATGTGGTGATAGTGTGCGAGCAACGATTTATAAGGTTCCGGCAGACTGGCAGAGGAAACGTGTTCGGCCCGTTCGAACAGTCGTTGTTCGCTGGGAAACAATTTGACAAGTGCATCGAGTTCGTCTTGTGGGTTCACTTGAAAATGATTTCTTTTATCAGGGGAGGATCTGGAGGTGTAGAGCTATCAGCTAGCATAGGAATTTTATGTGTATCGTACCATACGATGTTCTGGTTCGAAATATTCAGTCAGCAGACTGTCTGCCTGTAGCATGCCTTTTCGGGTCAGTTTAACCTGGGAATCGTCGTAAGTCAGGTAACCCGCTTTCTGCTGGTTTTGCAATGCTTCGGAAAATTCTTCGGTGAGATCGACGCCGAATTTATCCTTGAATGGCTGGGTCAGCACGCGACCTTCTTTGAGTTGCAGAATAAATTCGCGAATCAGTCGCTGGTGTTCGGAAGGCTCCAGAGCACGGTTAATCGGCAGGTCCCCTTTTTCGACCGTTTCCAGGTAGTCTTCCAGGCGGTCGAGGTTCTGGTAATGGACGCCCTGCATATGTCCGAACGATGAGACACCTGTGGCAATGATGTCGTTGCCGCGGAACAGGTTGTCACGGTAGACGAAGCGATCTGTTTCGGGGTTTTTCACAAGTTCATTTCCGCTGGCGAGGTGATAACCTTTCGCCTGCAGGGTTTCGATGGCTTCATTCATCCAGCGGCGTTTGGTGGTCCAGTTGGCGATGGGCGAGGTGATGCCCATCTCTTTCATTTCTTTGGAGATGATCGTGTTGTGGGGGAGTTCCATCTGGTAGATGGTGATATTATCCGGTGCGAATTCGGCGGCTTTTTCGACGGACTCGGACCAGTTCTCATCGGTTTCTCCCATCATGCCGGCAATCAGGTCGATGTTGACCTGGGGGAAACCCACCTGCTGAATCCAGTCGTAGGCTTTGTAGACTTCAGGAGTGAGGTGGGCACGTCCGTTGGCTTCGAGCAGTTTGTCATTGAAACTTTCCACTCCCAGGGAGATGCGGGTGATGCCGATCTCTTTGAGTGTCTCGACTTTTTCCTGATTCAGAGTTCCGGGTTCGCATTCGAAGGTCACTTCTTTGGCCGTTTCCCAGGAGAGCAGGCTGGACAGGCGGTCGCGAACCGAGAGCAGCTGTTTTGAACTGAGATAAGAGGGAGTTCCGCCACCAAAGTAGGTGAAGTCCAGGGTGCGGCCCTTAATGGCTTCAACCTGGCTCAGCATTTCGAATTCCTGCTGCAGTGCCTGCACGTAGCGTTCGATGGTTTTGGCGTTCTGTTTTTCGTAGACGCGAAAGTAACAGAACTTGCAGCGTTTGCGGCAGAAAGGAATATGAATATAGAGCCCCATCGGTATCGATGTATCAGGACTCTGATTCAAAACCTCGTGGATACGAGTTACGTATTCCTGCTTCCACTGAGAGAAAGGGGGGTAGTTCGAGATAAAGTAACTGCCGATTTCGGTAGTGCCTGTTGCTTCCAGATCCATAATTCTCTCAACGTTTTAATTAAATGTTCAGTGGAGTCAGCGACCGCGTTTCTGCTGTTTCCGGGGCTTATTACTTATTGTCACTTCTTTCCGAAACAATACAAGGCACCATTTCGGGATTCTGTGCCGATGATCAGATGTCCCGATCCAATCGCCGGGGAAGCGGTGATGTCATCACCCAGATTTTTTTTCCAGATAACCTTCCCTGTCTTCAGGTCCAATTCATACAGGTTATCGTCCGAAGATCCGATAAACACGCGATTGCCGAGAATCACCGGAGAGCTGTCCACGCGCCCCCGCGTACCAAAATCCCAGACCGATTTTCCGGTTTTGCGTTCGACGCAGTGAACCTGTTTATCACGGCCGCCCGCAACAACATAATCGCTGGTGACCGCAGCAGAGGAATGATAGGGAAATTCTTTTTTGGGGTCTTTATAACGCCATTCGACTTTCAGGTCTTTCCAGTTGACCGAGATGATTTCGCTGGCATAAGTTCCCACATAGAGGCTGTCGCCCATTAACGCCGGTGATGCGATCAGGTAGGTTTCCAAGGGCATGTGGCTGTGCTGTTTACCGGTGTCGATGTCAATCACGCGGAGCTGTTCATCACAGCCGGTCACAAATGTGAAATTTTCTACGATCGCCGGGGAACAGTTCACATAACCGTCGGTTTCAAATCGCCAGACCAGGGAGCCATCGTTTTCATTGAGACAGTACAGCGAGTTGTCATAGCTGCCGAACAGGATTTTTCCGTGGGCGGTGATATTGGCGCTGCTGATAATCTCGGCGTCAGTTTTGAACTGCCAGAGTTTTTTTCCGGTCTTCAGATCAATGGCGTGGAAGATCCCGTCTTCGTCACCCAGGTAAACGCCTTTCGCTGTAACAAGCGGCGACGATTTAAAGCCGGGAGCAAATTCCTTGGGATCAGGATTTTCAATCGAGCGGTACTTCCAGATCGGTTTTCCGGTTTTGAGTTCGAGGCATTCGACATAGCCGTTGAGCCCTGCCATATAAACGCGATCTCCGACAATCGCAGCGGTGGAGGCGACGCCATCAGAAGAAGGATGCTGCCAGAGCAGTTCCAGTTCAGCGGGCAGAGTTGAATCGGCGATGCCCTGCTGCAGTTTTCCGTTGCGGAAGGAAGCCCAGTTCCCTGGTGTTTTCTGCGGAGTATCGCCTGCTGCCTGCCCTGATTTGCCTGTGAGGCCCGCCTGTTCGGCAGCGGACGCATCACTGAATGAACAGGCCAGCAGAAGCATGCCGATCAATGACAGTGTGTACCGGGCCCGTATGAACCGGTTTGCAGATCGGGGATGAGTTAATACGCGCATTCGTACAAATCCCTTAGTGAGGATTGATCGACGGGTCGGGGGTTGAACTTGCCCGTCCATTGACGGGAGGCTTCTTCTGCCAGCTGGTCGACCAGATTCAGGTCGACTTCACATTCAGAGAGAGTGGTCGGCGCGCCTGCCAGCGAGACCAGTGACTGAAAATGTTCGGCTAATAAGCCTGCGCCGGCAGGGTCTTGAGGCTCACACAGGCCAATATCGGAGGCCAGCAGCGAGTACTGTCGTCCGACGAGTTCTGCATTAAAGCGAATGACGTGGGGCAGCATGATTCCGATGGCAATGCCATGCGTGAGACCAAAGTGGGCAGAGAGCGGGTTGGCTAGGGCATGCGTGGCACCCAGCATGGAATTCTCAATCGCGGCGCCTGCAAAGTGGGCACCCAGTTGCATGTTTCCGCGTGCTTTCAAATCTTCGGGAGTATTGAGTACCTGCGGGAAGCTGTTTACCAGCAGAGTCCAGGCGCGGCGGCTGAACAGCTGTGAGATTTCGTTGCGGGGTTTTGTGACGAACGTTTCCACTGCGTGGCTCAAGGCATCGATGCCGGTGACGTGCGTGACCGAACGGGGCATGGTCAGGGTAAGTTCGGGATCGAGGATGGCGACGCGGCAGGCGGCTTTTTTATCGCCACAGGCCATTTTCATGTGCGTCTCGGGGTGGGCGATGACGGCGAAAGACTGTGCTTCACTGCCGGTCCCGGCTGTTGTCGGAACCGCGATTAAGGGAAGCATCGGTTTGCGCGCTTTGCCGACACCCCAGTAGTCTTCTATTTTTCCGCCATTGGTCAGCAGGAAATTGATGCCTTTGGCGCAGTCCATACTGCTGCCTCCGCCCAGACCGACGATCAGATCAATCTCATGCTGGCGGGCGACCTTTAAGCCTCGTTCGACGTCTTCGGTGGTGGGATTGGCGTGCACGTCATCAAAAATAGTGATATCGATGCCGCTGTCCTGGAGCGAGGCGACGGCCCGGGCTTCGTGTCCGGCGGCTGCCAGTCCTTTGTCGGTGACCAGCAGAACGCGTTTGGCCCCTTCTGCTGAAGCGAGTTCTCCCAGGCGGCTCAGTGAACCACTGCCGAACACAATGCGTGTTCTGGGTTCGTAATCAAAGGCGGAAAGCGAGGCTCCTTCTTCCAGTTCTGTATTGAGCTTCGTTGTAGATTTCGAATCCATGACAACCATATTTTCCTTGCGAATTCTGTCAGGTAGGTCAGGCCGAGTGATGAGCTACACTGACAGGTTTAATTTTTAATCCGATTCTCTGGTGATGTCATTGATGAACAGGATCAAAGTTGTCTCAATAATATCTGGCGAGATTTTCAGGCAGGTTTCAGCGGGTACTCAATTTCAAAATGCAGATTCAAAACGCAGACAGTCCATTCCCATTCTGACTCTATTTAACACCGAGGTGGTACTGTGGGCATCGTTTAAAAAACCAAAGCGCGTGGCGATTGACTAATTCTGATCGAAACCGACAGGAATTTCCAGTAGTCAGCACTGATTTATAAGTGTTCCCTCCTCATAAGCGAAGTGAAAATCCAAGTTTAGGGAAATCTTACTCTAAATACAGTCTGTTATTATGGATATAAACTTCGACCGAGCGCGGCGTCATATAGCGGACACTTCTGTTTTCGTGAATTCGCTGGCGGATGTCGGTTGAGGAAATTTCGATGCCCGGCATGCTGACCCAGGAGATTTTCCTGTCGATGGATTCACCGAATTTCTGTTTTAACTCGGTCAAATCTGGTAGACTGATGTGAGGGCGATTGACGCCGATCAGGCTGGCCAGTTCCAGAATGGCTTCCGGTTCGCGCCAGGTATGCAGGTCTCTGACCGAATCTGCACCGATGATGAGAAAGAATTCGTCCCGCGGGTGCAGGGCCTGCAGTTCCTGCAGTGTTGCCACCGTATAACTGGGTCCCTCACGGTGCAGTTCCAGATCTTTGATGAGAAACGCGGGGTGACCGGCAACTGCGAAGTCGAGCATTTCCCGTCGCTGTTTGCCGGAAGTGACATGCTTGACTTCCTTGTGAGGCGGGTTACCGGCGGGGATGAACCAGATCTGATCCAGTTGGCATTGTTCGCGGCACTGTTCTGCCATCAGGAGATGTGCATTGTGCACAGGGTCGAACGTCCCACCTAATATTCCAATCCGCATTATTTATCTTTTCTATCCCGCATTCCAGTCAGGTCTGTCGTTCAGAACCATTCAGATGGAAGTCGAGGAATCTTTTATTGTGAAATCTCGATAGTCGAGATTGTTTGTTGAGTTCAGCCTGGGAAAGAGTTACAAAACAAAAGAACCCTTTCCCCTAGTGCTTTGTCAAGCTAGAAATTGAGGGTTGGGGGTGTTGTTGACGTGCTCCGTTGTCGCACTCTCGTGATATCTATCAACCCAAAATTTAAAAATGACACTCCCCTAGTATATCCAGCTGGCGTGATGAGTAAACCGAAGCAACAGAGCCTGTTTGAAGAAGAAGAGCTTCCCGAGAATCCCATGCCCTGGGAACGGGAGTCGGCACAGGATCTGTACCTGGCGGAAATCGTTCTGAACCGCCCCGTCGATCGGGTGTTTCACTACAAAGTACCAGAAGAACTGAGACCGCTGCTGCGGGCAGGACATCGGGTGCAGGTCCCCTTTGGCAGAGGAAACCAGCTGGCGCCCGGTTATTGTGTGGGCGTGGGGCCTGGTGATGAGAATCTGCCCAGCGTGCGTCTGAAGTCGGTCGAAGCCATTCTGGACAGTCGCCCGTTGTTCAATGCCAAAATGCTGAAACTCACGCGCTGGATTGCCGATCGATATCTCTGCAGTTGGGGACAGGTGCTGGACTGCGTGGTTCCCGCGGGAGTCAAAAACCAGGCCGGGACCCGGATGGTGACGGTGTTTGAAGTGGTGCCCACTGCTCCTGGGGGAACATCACAGACAGAGGTGCCACAGACAGAGGCCATTGAGAAACTGCCCGCGAAACAACGCGCCGTTTATGAGGCACTCAAGTCAGCTGCCAGGCCACTCACGATGGAAGAACTCACGCAGTTGGCCGAATGTGGTTCCGGTCCGGTGACTTCGCTGAAAAAAAAATCTTTAATCAGCAGTCACCAGAAACGGATGCAGTACTTTGAAAATGATGACGATGTCGTGCACGCGCATATTCAGAAACAGGATGACCTCAAGCTGAATCGAGATCAGCGACTCGCCCTGGACCAGGTTCTGACAGCCATTCGTGCTCAGCAGAGTGAGACCTTTGTGCTGCACGGCGTGACCGGCAGCGGCAAAACCGAAGTTTACATCCAGGCGATTCGCGAAGTGGTGAGCTACGGACAGCAGGCGATTGTGCTCGTTCCGGAAATCAGCCTGACGCCTCAGGCAATCCAGCGGTTTCGTTCCCGCTTCGATTCGGTGGCCGTGTTACACAGCCATTTAACCGACAGTGACCGGCATTATCACTGGCAGAATATCGCTGCCGGCAAGGTGCAGGTGATCGTCGGTGCCCGCAGTGCAGTCTTTGCCCCGGCACCGCATCTGGGTTTGATTATCATTGATGAAGAACACGAAACGTCCTTCAAGCAGGAGACCGCCCCCCGCTATCACGCGCGGGAAGTGGCCCGCAAGCGATCTGAACTGGAGCGTGTCCCGTTAATACTGGGGTCCGCGACGCCGACATTGAATTCGTGGTTACGGGTGATTGAGAAAAAAGACACGCTGATTTCCATGCCCCGTCGTGTCAATGATCTGCCGATGCCGGGTGTGAATATTGTGGATGTGCGAAATGACGTCCAGATCAGACGCAATGAGTCGATCGGACGCGTGTTATTTACCGGAATGCAACATGCGCTGGGGGCCGGCGGGCAGGTGATTCTGTTTCTGAATCTGCGTGGTTATTCGCCGGCACTGTGGTGTAAGGGATGCGGGAATTCGGTGAAGTGTCCGCATTGTGAAATTTCACTCACCTGGCATCGCGATAAGAATCTGGCGGTGTGTCACAGTTGTGATTTTTCCGCCAAACCACCCACGAACTGCCCTGGCTGTGGTGCGCCGGGGCTCCGATTCGTGGGAGCGGGAACGCAACGACTGGAAGAAGAGGTCAAAGCCAAGTTCCCCGGTTATTCTTGTCAGCGGATGGACAGCGATACGATGCGCGGCACCGGCAGCCATGCGCGCGTGTTAAATGCGTTTGCCGGTGGGGAAGTGGATATCCTGCTGGGAACCCAGATGATTGCCAAGGGACTGGACTTTCCGAATGTGACGCTGGTGGGAGTCGTGGATGCCGATACGATGCTGCACCAACCCGACCTGTTTGCTTCCGAACGCACGTTCCAGTTGATCGCGCAGGTCGCGGGGCGCACGGGGCGGGGAATGCAGGGGGGACGCGTTTTCGTGCAGTCTTCTTCGCCGACGGAGCCTGCAATTGTGAAAGCGTCGGAACACGATTTCCTCGGCTTTGCCCGGCTGGAACTGGGGCACCGCAAAGAGATGCTGGCGCCTCCGTTTTCCCATTACGCACGGGTGATTTTGCGCGGACCACAGGAAGAACATGTCGAACACTTTGCCCGTGAACTGGCAACAGTTTTGAGTGATGCAGCGAACGCGAAGCAGCTGCAGGTACAGATTCTGGGGCCGGCACCGGCTCCGATTATCCGGCTGAAAAAGTACTTCCGCTATCATTTTCAACTCGCGGCAATTGATGTCGAACAGATCCTGCAGCTCTGGCATGAGGTGGAAGATAAACTGCCTCGCGAAAAAGGAATCGAATATATCATCGATGTCGATCCGGTTAACATGCGATAACCGGTTCCCCTGGTTGAGATTCCGTTTCCGCAGTGAATGCCGTCGATTCGCAATTGCAATTGCCGGTCTCGCAGGTTTGAATAGTATCAATGTGCGTTCAAGCTCTCCCCGTGATACGAACCGTCCTGACAAAAGACGCCTGACTAAAGGCGAATGAGGAACCTCTGGCATGTCAGCCCCTGAGAATAAAAATCGTCTGGATGCCTGGTGCCTTTGTGCTGCGATTCTCGCCTGTTTTGTGATCCAGGTGACAGCGATCCAGGCAGAGGAAACCCGTTTTGGTCTGGAAAAGCGAGTCCCCTGGACGACATCGCGCGTCACAGGGACACCCGATCCGGCGTTGCCTTATGAAACAGAGCGGGCCTTTCCCCAGCTGAAATTCAATCAACCCCTGGCAATTGCGACTGCTCCCGGCGAAAAGCGTTTCTTTGTGGCAGAGCGGAGAGGGAAAATCTTTTCGTTCAACTATGAAGATCAACAGGCTTCCCAGGCAGATCTGTTTTTCGATCTGAAGGTCAAAGAACCGGCGCTGAATGAGATCTATGGCATCACTTTCCATCCCCGTTTTGCCGAGAATCGTTATGTTTATATCTGTTATGTGCTGAAGCCCGGTTTGCCGGAAGGGACACGGGTTTCACGGTTCAAAGTGCTGGACACTGATCCTCCGCGCTGCGATCCCGCTTCGGAAGAGATCCTGATCGAGTGGTTGTCGGGAGGTCACAATGGGGGTTGCCTGCGGTTTGGTCCGGATGGCTATCTTTATATTTCGACGGGAGATGGCGGCCCCGCTTCGCCTCCGGATATTCATAACGCCGGTCAGGATGTCAGCAATCTGCTCTCCTGCATCTTACGAATTGACGTGGATCAAACAGGCAAAGAAAAACCTTATGCGGTTCCCGCCGACAACCCGTTTGTGAATCTGAAAGATGTGCGGCCTGAAATCTGGGCGTTTGGATTTCGCAATCCGTGGAAGATGTGCTTTCATCCTGAGAATGGTGATTTGTGGGTGGGAGATGTGGGCTGGGAACTGTGGGAACTCATCTACCGCGTTGAGAAGGGCGGGAATTATGGCTGGAGTATTCGAGAAGGACGACAGCCGGTCAAACCCGATTTAACACCGGGACCCACGCCGATTCTTCCGCCGACGGTGGCGCATTCGCATCGGGAAGCACGTTCGATTACCGGCGGCTATTTCTATCAGAGTCCGCGACTGAAAGCGCTGCACGATACCTATATCTACGGCGATTACTCTACGGGAAAACTCTGGGGACTGCGATATGCCGACAATCGCATCAATTGGCATGAGGAACTGGCGAATTCTACGCTGAAAGTAACCGCGTTTGCCGTCGATGATTCGGGCGAAGTCTATATTGTCGATATCGAAGGGGGTGGCTTTCACCGCCTGGTGCCGATTAAGAAGTCCGATCACAATCCCGAGTTTCCCACATTGTTGAGCGAGACCGGTCTGTTCCAGGATACGGCCAAACATGAAGTGGCTCCCGGCGTCATCCCCTACAGCATCAATGCGCCTGCCTGGGCCGACTATGCCACTGCACAACGATTTGTGGCTTTGCCCGCTGAGACAAGTATTGATGTGGTCAACAAAAAGATATGGAATTTCCCCAAAGACAGCGTGCTGGTCAAAACAATTTCCATTGAAACCGAACGCGGCAATCCGGCGACCGCTTATAGGCTGGAGACCCAGTTGCTGCATTTTAACGGGGTACGCTGGCTGGGTTATTCCTATCGCTGGAATGAAACGCAGACCGATGCCACGCTGGGACCGGCATCCGGGGATCAGATCAAACTGGAAATCGCGACACCAGAAGAGCCGGAGAAAACGATTGCTTATGAGTGGCCGATTCCCAGCCGGGCCGAGTGTGCGGTCTGTCATACGCCATATCAGAGTTATCTGTCGGTCCTGTCATTTGAAGAACCGCAGTTAAATCGAATTCAGAAGTACGGCGAAACGGTGGATTATCAATTGCGATCACTGGCACATATTAAAGTATTGCCGGAATCGGTCTGGACCGATGCGAAAGGCGCCCGCGCGAATTACCTGGTCGATCCATACGATACGAAAGCGGCAACCAACTCCCGCGCACGTTCGTATCTGCATACCAACTGCCGCCACTGTCATCGTAATAATGGGGGAGGCGGCGCTACCATTGAGCTGGATGCGGGTCTGGACTTTGATGCCATGAAGGCTCTGGGAGTGAAGCCGACTCAGGGAACGTTTGGTATTCATGGAGCGCAGGTGATTGCTCCCAGTGATCCCTATCGTTCGGTGCTCCTGTATCGCATGAGTAAGCTGGGGAAGGGCCGCATGCCTTATTCCGGTTCTACCATCGTTGATACGCGGGGGACGAGACTGATACGCCACTGGATTCAGGACATGGCGGGTATTGCCGGCGATACTACTTTTGAGGTGTCTCGTTTGAGAAACCGCCAGGGGCAACTGTTGTCAGATGCGGTCCAGATTGAAGACCAGGAGTTTGTCAGCCAGAAAATTCAGGAAGTCCTGAACTCCACCAGCGGCGGACTGATCTTGCTCCGCACCCTGGATGAAACGTCGATTTCTGAGCAGATGCGAAAAATGATTATTCAACAGGGGACGGAACATTCCAGCGCACAAATTCGTGATCTGTTCGAACGGTTTCTGCCTGCGGATCAGCGGGTGAAACGACTGGGCGTGAAGATTGATGCCGCCGCGCTGGTTGCATTGCCCGGCGATTCGCGTGAGGGAAAAAAACTGTTTTTTGAAATGGCGGGACTGCAGTGTCGCAATTGTCATCGCGTGCATCAGCATGGAAAAGAACTGGGGCCCGATCTGACTCAAATTGGCAAAAAACTCTCGAAACAGGAATTACTGGAAAATATTATTGAACCTTCCCGGAAGATCGATGAGAAATATTTCACCTGTGTCGTCCAGCTGCGGTCGGGCAAAGTCGTCAGTGGTCTGCTTTTGAATCGAGATGAGACCGTGGTGCGTCTGAAAGACGCGAAAAATGAAGTACTGGAACTTGCGCCGAAAGAAATTGAAAGTCTGACCATGCAGAAAAAATCGATCATGCCCGATCAGTTGCTGCGGGATCTGACCGCTGAACAGGCCGCTCACCTGCTGGCATATCTGGAATCATTAAAATAACTGGCCATGGAATTGGAGTGATCAGGCCGGACAATGCCAAAACACTCTGGTTTTTCGTCTGCGAATCCTTATAATTCCGTTCAGTTGCTCACGAGTTCCCTGCCGAAGCTGCCACAGCTGATTTCCGGATACTTGAACTCTTCCTCCGGTTCAATCCGTTTTTCCTGATCTATTATTCTTTGAGTTAAACAATGGCGATTCAGTTTGATTGTCCTTTTTGCACATCCACATTAAAAGTCCCCGATTCGACCGCGGGAAAGCAGGGGGACTGTCCCCGGTGTGGCACGAAGCTGGTGATCCCCAATCCGTTTGCAGCGGGAACGGCTGCGCCGGCCGCTGATACCGCTCCCGTCACTCCGGTTCCCCCACCAGAGGATGCCCCGACTCCCCCTCCTGCCAGCCAGGCAGCGGAACAGATTCCCGGTGCGCCTCCCGTCGATGTGACAGCTCCTCGACCGCGATCGAGCGTGACGGCTCAGTATCTACGGAAACGTCGTAGATCGAATATGGGAGGAATCATTCTGTTCCTGTTTTTCTTTTCGGCGATGGCAGGCGTTGGCGGATATTTTTACTGGACCTATGGATTACGGCTGGAAGGGAATCTGGTCGCGGCGCGGATCTCGTCTGATGCTGCAAAACTGGAACAGCGGCTCAATCCTGAAAGTGCAGGTGTATCGGAAGAGGTGATTAAAACCGTCAATCAGAATCTGCTGGAAACGCCGCGTCGAGTGCAGAGTGACCTGATGGATATGCTGTTCTACGGTCCCGAAAAAGGCGGTCTGGAAGTCCGGCTGAAACCGGGAACCGATACCCAGCTGGTGCGCGTCGATCTGACAGGTGATCCGGCACTGATGGATTACATCAGCAAAAATGGCGCACAACTGGATCAACCGCGGGTTGCCGAGCTGCAGGCTGCGTTAAAGAATTTTTATACCGACTGGAATGCCATGATTCAGAATCAGGGCGTATTGCCGGACCTGCTGCATTACCGGAATACCGTCGGTCTGAATTCGCTGCTGGGTGGATTAGGTTATCACATGGAAGCACGTGTGAATCATAAAATTTATCCCTGCGTGCATGAGGATTCAAATGGGGGGCTCTATTTCCTGGTGCCGAAAGGAACGCTGCAGTTCAATATCCAGGGACGGGAAATGGAAAATGGCTGGAAGACATTCCCGGGAAAATATGAAGTCCAGGTCACGCAGGAATACCAGTCGCAACCCTGAATTTCGCTTTCATAAAATATCGACCACAACCGAATCGGCAAGCAGACAACCGGCTTTCGTCAGCTTGAGATGAGTGTCTGTCTCTTCCAGCAGGCCGGCTTCGACATTGGTTCTGATGGCAGTTTCTGACAGCTGGTGCAGGTCAAATCCGTAGCGCTCCTGAAACTCACGTCGATTGATTCCCGCGCGGCGTCTTAAGCCGAAGATGATGGCTTCACGTGCGCGTGTCTCCGGTGCCAGTTCTTCCTGATCCACAATGGGTGAATCCCCGGCTTGAACCCGTTTCAACCAGGTGATGACGCTCCGGTGGTTCTGTCGTCGCACGCCGTTCAGGTAACTGGCGGCTCCGGGACCAAATCCATAATAGGGGTAACCGGTCCAGTAGACTTCGTTGTGGCGACATTCATAGCCGGGGCGGGCGAAGTTGGAAATTTCGTAATGCTGCAGGCCCGCCTCATCCAGAAATTCCAATGCGAATTCATACATGTCTCCGGCCAGTTCGTCCTGAGGCAGGTGTAACAGGCCGGCCTGCTCTCGGCTCCAGAACGACGTCCCCTTTTCGATGGTCAGGCCATAAGTCGAAATGTGCGGGATGTTGAGCTGCACCGCATCCCGCAGTGTCTGTTTCCAGCCGTCCAGGCTCTGACCGGGAACGGCGAAGATCAGGTCGAGACTGGTATTGCTGATCCGGGACTGCAGAGACGTCACGATTTCAAAAATCTCATCAGGTTTATGATCGCGTTCCAGAAATGTCAGGATATCAGAGTCGAACGACTGGACTCCCAGGCTGACGCGGTTCACTCCTGACTGTTTGAGGAAATCAATTTTTTCCGGTGTCAGATTCAGCGGGTTGGCTTCGATACTGAATTCGTAATCGTCGGCCAGTTGAAAATGGGAAAAGATGATTTCGAACAGTCGAGTCAGCTGATCGATACTGAGGTGGGTCGGCGTACCGCCGCCCAGAAAAAGCGTCGACAGTTCAATTCCCTCTCCCAGTTCAGACGTCTGTTTCGCCATTGCCTCCAGGTACGCTTCGATCAGATGATCTTTTTGTGCGACGAGCGTGAAGTCACAGTAGCCGCACCGATGTTGACAGAAGGGGACATGAAAATAAGCAGAGCGGGGATGTTTCGGGGTTAACACAATCAGAAATCCGCTGGCTGTGTCAGCATGTTTCCGGGAGTGATTCAGCGTCTCTTAAGCTGATTGGGAGAGAACTTCGCTGAACGGGGCATCACTGAAGCTCAAGGCAGCCAGAATATGAGCCAGTGTGAGGATCGCATCACAGGTGGGGACGGCATCCCTGAACCAATGATATCCGGATTGCCCTCCTGCGTAAACGGCCTGCTGCTGCATCATCTGAAAATAGCCGTCCGCCAGCGTGTCGGCATGGGGTTGAATGTTCCAGCCTGCCGGACAATCGCCCAGTTGTTCCAGCGCCGCCTGATCGAGCAGGAAGTTGCGGGATGACTGTTCCCGTGACAGGGACTGCATCAGAAACCGGGAGACTTTTGTGTTTGACAGGAGAGTTCCGGTTTCCGCGAAAAAAGCACAGCGACGACTGTCATCATCAATGATCAGGCCCAGGTCAGCGGAATCAGTCTGCAGCTCTTTCTGCATTTTCTGCACATCCCTGTCCTGTGAATTGAGCAGATCCCGTTTCTGATGGGGAATCTCGACCCAGGAGAGTTCGCAGGGCAGTTTATCGAAGAGCGCATTTAAGGTTTCTCTGACCAGTCTCAGTGAGCAGGCAATTTTGATTTTGAGTGGTCGCAGGGCATGAAAGTGTTTCTGAAACTGCGCCCGGTAGGCTTCCATGGGATGAAAAGTTCGCTGCGATCCCGGTTGTCGGGAGGCACGACCGAAGCCCCGCTGCGTGATCTGTTCAATTCTTTCCAACCCCCGTCCTGCTGAGACTGGTTGCGAATGTTCCAGCAGAAAGTCGAGTCCCGTATAAGCGGGGCCCGACTGCGCGCCGGTCACCATGATCGCACCATGTGCCTGCAGGTGATTTGTTGCGAACGAGAGTATCGAAGGGACGGTCAGTCCCAGGTCGATGACCCGACAGCCATTTCTGCGGAGGGCACTGGCGACACCGGTAATGATGTCTGGTGAGGAGGGGCGTTCATCAAAACCGATGACCACACTCGGTCCCCGGCTTTGCTCCTGGTTTCCTTTTGGTGCAACGTCTGCTGTTGCGGGTTGACTGTGTGGAACCTTTTTTTGCGGCGCCACTCCCTGCAGGGGGATCGCTTCCCAGAGGAGCGTGGAAAAAGCACCGGCGAAGTGGGCGGCCTGAGTCCGGTTGATCTGGTTCAGATAGACGCCTCGCACCCCTTCCCGGGTAAACGGTTTTTGTGTCGAGGCGCGGCTGTGTTGTGTCTGCTTTAATCGCTCGATCAGTTCCGGGGACAGATTTCCGGTATGTGCATGATGCGGGCACTCGCGGCACTTCGGATAAAAGGCTGCCAGTCGGGACAGGTGGATGGCTTTGGAAATCGGATAATTTTCGCCCGGACACTGAAAAAAAACTTCCGCTGATTTCAGCAGCGCCGGCTGTTGCAGTAGAGGCAGCGGGGGCAGGATCCCGGCTTTGATCTCGGTCAGAGGTCCAAATTGTGATTCGGTATCTGCAGAAATGAGATCAGGCTCCATGGGGATTTACAGTTTTTACGGGATCGGGGGGGCGGCGTCTCTCGAAATCGATACACAAATCGATTGTAATGAGAGACAACCGAGGGCCCCGAATATTCAAGATATCTCTCAATTGCGGGAGCCAATGTACGTCATCCCACTGATTTTGGTCAATAAGAGTTATTTATGAGCCAGCACGTTACCGATTTTCTGCTGAATCCTGCTGCCAGTGAATTGGGGCCGGTGGTTGTCCTGCATGGCGATGATCGCTATATGAAGCAGGAAGCGATCAAAGCGCTCGAACCACTTGTTCTGGGTGAAGAAGAGGACACCAGTATCACCCGCTTCGACGGTAAACGGCTCGAAAAAGAGCTGCCCCCCTCGACGCTGTTTGATGAACTGAAAACCGTCTCCATGTGGGGGGATAAACGTCTGGTCATTGTCGATGATGCCGAGAAATTCGTCAGTGCCTTTCGTGGTAAACTCGAGAAATACCTGGAGTCTCCTGCGAAAAGCTCCTTTCTGATTCTGGATGTCAAAAGCTGGAGTAAATCGACGCGTCTGGCCAAGCTGGTTGCGAAAATCGGTCTCGATCTGGAATGTAAAGAGCTCAAGGGGGGCGCGTTAGCCAAATGGATTTGTGATACAGCCGGGCAAATGCATCAGAAGCAGATTTCACGGGAAGCCGCGGCTTTGCTGGTGGAACTGGTGGGCACGCATTGTGGACAGATTCATCAGGAACTGGAAAAACTGTCAACTTTTGTGGGAGATCAGCCCCGCATCAGCCCTGATGATATACGTGCGGTCGTGGGGGGCTGGAAAGCAGAAACGACCTGGGCGATGACGGATGCCGTCCGCGATGGGAATATCGGGGATGCCTTGCATTATCTGGATAACCTGCTGGTCGCAGGTGAAGCGCCCCAGAAAATCCTGGGTGGGCTGAACTTTGTCTGGCGGAAATACTTTAAGGCCACCCAGCAGGCGGTGCGGGGAACCCCTTTAAAACAGGCGATAAAGCAGGCAGGGGTGTTTCCCCGCGACATCGAATCGACGGAACGCTATCTGAGACGAATCACCAGAAAGCGAGCCGAAAAAATCAGTCACTGGCTGCTGGAAACCGATCTGAATCTGAAAGGTAAAAGTCGGTTAACGCCTCGTCTGGAGCTGGAGCAATTGTTGTTTCTGCTGAGCGGCTGCTCCTGAATTTATTGTAAATAACTTTCGATTCTTCACTTAAAGCGTGCACGTATCTTCATAAACTTCCTTTCAAAATTATCCGATTCTCGTAGAAATGAATCTTGCCATGGATTTCGGGGAGGGGTATAAATCAGTGTTGATAAGGTTTTTACGAAACCCATTGACGCTGTTTGAACCTTGCAGCGATTGCTAATGTTTCGTGCACTATTGGGATCTCAGGCGCACATTGAGGTGAAGCATGTCGTCCGAACTCTTGGATCCAGGTGAAGTCGCAAGCATTTATGAGGAAGCCCCTCTGGAAGCTGAGCGACACAAATGGATCGAAAGCCAAAAGAATGGCTGTGATCTGGGCAAGCTTGCCATCTCTGACTGGTATGCAAATCACTGGTACTATTTTTGCATCGGAAAGAAGATGGAGCATCTGTTAGGAAACAGGTGCTGGCAGGAATTCAATGACACCCGTTTCGGGTTTTTGAAGTCACTGCAACTTGAACATGATCTGTTGGCAGACCGGATTCTCGATCGGATTTTCTGGCTGCGAATGGAGAATCTGGATATCATTATCTGGGCTCGCGAGTGGAGTTTACCGCTCGACCGTGTGCTGGAAATTCTCGAACTGATCGATATCAATTCCGCACGCCTCGAACCCGTTTTATCCTGATTCAGTTTGTGTTTCATGGATGAACCTGCTCCACCTGAAAATGCATCAAGCGAACAATCACGGGTGGCTGCCGTAGAGAATACGCGCAAGCTCTTCTCCGGCCTGCGGGTGGTCAGTCTGCTGACTTTGCTGAGTCGCATTCTGGGAATGGTCCGCGACATCGGCATGGCGACACTCTTCGGCAACGGGCCGATCATGGACTCGTTTTCGGTCGCGTTCAAGTTACCGAACCTGGCACGTAGAC
The DNA here is from genome assembly GCF_963972345.1 of uncultured Gimesia sp. Taxonomy (NCBI): domain Bacteria; kingdom Pseudomonadati; phylum Planctomycetota; class Planctomycetia; order Planctomycetales; family Planctomycetaceae; genus Gimesia; species uncultured Gimesia sp. The sequence goes on from NZ_CAXAVM010000038.1 coordinate 25,662, forward strand.
TGCTCGGTGAAGGGGCGCTGTCTACCGCTTTTCTGCCCACTTTTATTCGCGAGCTGGAAAATCAGGGTCGTGCCTCGGCGTGGAAACTGGTGACCGCCGTCCTGTTCTGGTTGATGCTCTTTTCCCTGTTAATCGTGGGGGTTGGCGAAATCTTGCTGATCTATCTGAGCAGTCTGGAGTCTGCCAGTTCCGAAGCACGTCTGCTGTACTGGCTCACCGGGCTGCTGTTGCCTTATCTGATCCTGGTCTGTATGGCAGCGCAGGTGAATGCGACCCTGCACGCTTTGAATCACTTTTCGATTCCCGCTGTACTACCTGCGATACTGAACCTGTTCTGGATGGCGGGGATCTGGTTGGTTGCTCCTTTTTTTCCGGAAGCTTCTGACAAGATAACCATCATCTGTCTGGCGATTCTGGCCGGCGGAGTTCTGCAGTTGATCCTGCCCTGCCTGAAATTATTTTCGCTCGGATATCGTCCCCGAATGGACTGGCAGGGTGGATTGACACAAATACAGACGATTGCGGCCAGCATGGCTCCCATTGTCGTGGGGCTGTCCATTACCCAGTTCAATACCCTGATTGACAGTGTACTGGCCTGGGGACTGGCGCGGCCAGAAGCTGTTGTCGGTGCAGGGGAAGTATCTGCCTGGGAAATCTTTGAATCAGGGACCGCATCGGCGCTCTATTTTGGTCAGCGGATGTATCAGTTTCCATTAGGAGTGTTTGGAGTCGCGCTGGGGACAGTGCTCTATCCCCGTCTCTCCCGACACGCAGAACGCCAGGATGGAGACCTGCTGAGACAGGATCTGCTGCTGGGCTTGCAACTGGTGATTGGCGTGGGGTTACCGGCCAGCCTGGGACTGTGTCTGATGGCGGACCCATTATCATCACTGCTGTTTCAGTACGGAGATTTTGACGTCTTCGATGCACGGCAGACAGCAGAAATGATTCGCTATTATGGCGTGGGGGTCGTTGCATTTATGGCGGTGCTGATTCTGAATCGAGGCTTTTACGCCGTCGGCGATACCCGGACTCCTGTGAGGATCGGTGTGGTGATTGTCATCTGCAATCTGCTGCTCAACCTGGCATTGATCTGGTGGATGAAAGGTAAAGGACTGGCGTTGGCGACCTCACTGGCGGCGATGATTCAGTCTGCTCTCAGCCTGTGGCTGATTCGGGAAAAAACGGGAGCACTGGATCTGAGGAAGTTAGCCAGTACGACATTGCGGGCGGGCTTCGCCACTCTGGTGATGTCGGTGCTGATCTACCTGGAGTTGCAGCTGCTTCCTGTATTCGATCAGTTTCAGTATCGACTGCTGCGCGTGCTGGTCCCACTGGTTTCCGCTGTTCTGGTCTACTTATACCTGGCACATGTGCTGGGACTGACTGAAATCATGACCCTGATGAAATCGGGTAAACAGACACCGGAGAAAACAGAGTAAGCTGTGTACAGCTTTACTGTCGCGTCTCCAAGGCTGTCTGGGCCGGGTATAACAGATCGAGAGAGACTATGGTTGTATGTGATGCGCTCTCGAATCTGCTGAATACTATCAAAGCAGACAGGCCCTGCAGATTCTCTGCAGGGCCTGTAAAGCGTATCTCGTGAATGTTCAACACAGTTTAGAATTCACCGATCACTTCACCACCGCTGCGGGTGCTGAGTGCCCGGTAGGTATTCAGATCGATGTTTTCGCTGAGCGAGCGAACCGATCCATCCATCAGCAGGGCATGCACGATCCCTGTGTGGTAGCTGCGTGCCGTGACGGCAGCATACGTCGGCCCCGAGCAACTTTGTGCTTCCCGGCAGGAAGTGTAGTCACCCGCATCCAGGGCGCCCGTGGCTCCTGGTACAACGACTTTGGTATTGGGGGGCAGGGTACTGGTAAAACCGGTCTGGTGCACGCGGCCATCGACCCATTCGGTATGACCGCTGTTGCCTTTGTTGGAACCTCCGCCGGCGATTAAGGCTTCGACTCCCCCGGCAGTGCTGGGAATGGAAGAGGTGCCTGAATCGCCATCCCGGTTATAAGCGGTAAAGGCTTTGACTTCTGCAAAGCAGAGTGTGTTGGTGGTTCCGTCCGTAAAGTCCCGTGGCCGGGTTTTGCTGTTGGGATAGAACGAACCGTCTCCACCGCTCAAGCTGGAGTTGGTGAAAACACGCCAGGTGCCTCCGTTGTAACCGTAGCTGACAGGATAGTGTTCGGGAGCGCCGCCAGCGTCGGTACGGATTTTGTCATTCACTTCACTGGGACACTGGAAGAACGGGACCCGGGTATAAGCGATACTGGGGTCACTCTGATTCGAGTAGTTGTTTGAGAAATCAATATTGTTGAACAGGTTGGCTCCATCACCATAAGGCAGAATCCGGGCATGGATGGACCATTGACCGCCGGGGGTATAGCCGCTGCTCCCGTCGGGGCTCACAGAGAACGCCGGGGGGAAAGCAGTGAAGGCGGAGAGGTAATTGTGTAACGCGAGTCCGATTTGCTTGAGGTTGTTTTTGCATTGACTGCGGCGGGCCGCTTCGCGAGCCTGTTGGACAGCAGGCAGTAATAATGCAATCAGGATGGCGATGATGGCGATCACCACCAGGAGTTCAATCAGTGTGAATCCTCGTTTGATCCGAACCTGGCTTTGGCGGGAGTTTGAGTGTTGCCCCATTTCTCTTCTTTCTGGTGAAAAGGATAGTGGCAACGTGCTCCCGGGCATGGGTGAATGCATGCAACGTACTTTCAGAGTCCGACAGGTATCTGAAAAAAGCCGTCTTGCCGATATTTCAGTAAAATATACGAGACCAGATGTCAGCTCTTTGTTGACACTGAGTCTCAGGTTCATTATGGTATCGCTCAGTCGGACGAGTTACAAGTATCAACCGACTCGATTTTTCGCATTTTTCTTGTGAAAAATCAGGGGAGCGAAGGTGTTCCATCTGCATCATGCTCCTCACTACGGAAATAAATTTAGAGCATTTCAATTAGCAGCAGTGAAATTCACGGTTGCTTGGGGCGTATTGACATGCGATTTTTGAAATCTCTTAATTTTTGGTATCTACAAAACCATGAGCGAACAAGAAAACACGGAACGCCCGTCTCCAGCACCTGCACCCCAAAAAGAAATTCCAGCCGAGGTCATCGGCTCGGATACGATCCTGCAAGGCAGGTCGGAAGTACTCATCCAGCATGGGGAAACGACCTACCGTCTGAGAATTACTCAGAACGGGAAGCTGATTCTCTGCAAATAGCCCAACAGGGGACCGCGACAGAGAATTGAGCAGGGAGCAGCAGATCGGTCTGACGGCTCGTGTTAATTAGAAAACGCGAGCTGCAGACTGTCCAGGATATCCTGTTCCAGAGCAGGGTCGCGCCCCCGGGGAATCCAGCCTACCGGGTTGCTGTGCTCCTGAACCAGGTTCAGGTCTCGACGCAAACTCAGATCCTGCTGAAAGGTTGCTCCGCCCGGCGCTGTGGATACCTGTGTGTTCACGTCTTCAATTTCTTTGAAGGCTTCGACACCCAGCAGGTAGCCTCCCTCAATGGGTGTCACGCTGATAAAAACGCGTCGGCGGATCGATTGCAGACTGCTTTCCAGACGATTATCAAAACCGACTGAATCGCCATGCCAGGGTTCCAGGAAGTTGGAACCGACCTTGTATTCGGTTTCAATTCGACCATCCAGTCGGTTTTCACGGGCGATGGCGAATTTATAGTTATGGATCGTATCCACGACTCGTTCCCAGACCACATCCTGGTTGGTTCCCGTGATCTGTATCGGATTACTGACCGTCACAGGCGCAGGCTGACTCCCGCCTGAGACACAGCTTGTGAACAGGATGCATAACATCAGGAATTTGATAAGGTTACAAGTCATTTACGGATGCCGTCAGCCAGACTGCATGGGGATCTTTATGTAATCGACAGGCACACTGAGTGAAGACACTCAGCAGTCAACTCTGAGGGGACGGGGAAAGGATTTGTCTCGAGGTTTCCTCAAACAGCTGCCAAGTTTCCCAGATTACAAAATCTGAGGCAAGATCACTTTGAAAATCCATTTGTAATGTTTGTTCAATAACTTCTGCAGGCTACTCTCTGCATTGAATTCTGTTTAGACTGTGTCCAGTTTTACTGTCACGTCTCCCGGTCCATCGGGGCCGGGTATCATCGATTGAGAGACGTTATAGTTCGACGTAATCCGCTCCGGCAGCGCTGATTGAAGTGATTGTCTTTAAACGTTTTAACCTCAATACAGGTAAGCACCATGGAATACTTTGCAGACGTCCCGAAAATTGAGTACGAAGGTCCCCAAAGCAAAAATCCACTCGCCTTCAAGCATTATTGTCCCGAAGAGGAAATTGAAGGCCAGACGATGCGGGATCTGTTTCGCTTCAGCATCTGTTACTGGCATACCTTCCGGGGAACCGGCAGCGATCCCTTTGGAGCCGGCACATTGCAGCGTCCCTGGGATGATGGCTCCCAGTCCGTCGAAAACGCGTTGAAGCGGGTGGATGTGGCCTTTGAATTCTTTGAAAAGCTGCAGGCTCCTTATTACTGCTTCCATGACAAAGATGTCTCTCCCGATGGTGCCACCCTGAAAGAAGCCAATGAGAACTTTGATCGCATCGCCGACAAGCTGCTGGAAGCCCAGGAACGAACGGGCATCAAGCTGTTATGGGGGACTGCGAACATGTTCTCCCATCCGCGTTTCCTGCATGGTGCTGCTACCAGTCCGAACGCAGACGTCTTCGCATACGCGGCCGCCCAGGTTAAAAAAGCGATGGAAGTGACACATAAGCTGGGCGGAGAAAATTATGTATTCTGGGGTGGTCGCGAAGGCTATATGAATCTCTTCAACACGGACATGAAACGGGAACTCGATCATTTAGCCCGCTTCATGCACATGGCGGTTGAGCATGCTCAGAAGATCGGCTTCAAAGGTCAGTTTCTGTTCGAACCCAAACCCAAAGAGCCGACCAAGCATCAGTACGATTTCGATGCCGCCGCCTGCCTGAACTTCCTGCGGTCTTATGATCTGCTGGATCATGTCAAACTGAATATCGAAACCAATCATGCGACACTGGCCGGTCATACCATGATGCACGAACTGGTTTACTCTTCCATTCAGGGCGCGTTGGGCAGTATCGATGCGAATACCGGCGACCTGCTGCTGGGCTGGGATACTGATCAGTTCCCGACCGACATTTATCTGACCACCCAGTGTATGCTGGCGATACTGGACCAGGGGGGGCTGGCGCCAGGGGGAGTCAACTTCGATGCCAAGGTCCGTCGCGAAAGCTTTGAGCCGATTGATCTGTTCTATGCCCACGTCGGCGGCATGGATGCGTTTGCCCGGGGCGCGGAGATTGCCGCCCGCATTCGTAAAGATGGCGTCCTCTCCGATTTCGTTGCAAAACGTTATGCCAGCTATGATGACGGCATCGGGAAACAGATCGAAGAGGGAAGCGTCTCCTTTGCTGATCTGGAAACCTACATGCTGGAAAAAGGGGATTCCGCCGCGAACACAAGTGGCCGTCAGGAATGGATCGAAAATGTGATCAACGATTACATTTAATACTGCTGCGACCAGTCAGGAATGAAATCGGATGGCCTCCTGTGTTTCTGTAATACAGGGGGCCATCTGCGTTCGGTTTGCAAGATCTGAAAATTTCAAAATAGTCACGCCACACTGTCCTCTGTGAAGTATGCTTGAAATGGTGTTCTCCCGCGTTCAGCGTTACATCGGTTGGAGGTGCTGCGGAAAGTCTGCACGTCAATCAGGGGAGTTCCCGTTGTCAAAAGATCACTGGTTGCTGTTTGAGATTTGAGGTGTACGATGCTGGAAACAATTCAGGATACCTGGCGTGAGTATTCCACTTTTTATATCAGCTATTTGAACAAACGATGGGATAATATTTCTCCGATGGAATACGGAGTGGTACTGGTCACCATCGCTGTGATTGGCTGGCTGCTGATGCGAAGTGGTGCCAAAAAAGCCTGAACGTCCCCTGGTTTCACTTGGAGCGGATGTCCGACTGACGCTGATTTCTACGCCCCTGCAGCAGAAAAATTCTTCCCCGTAGATTCCTCTTGCTCCCCTCACGAAAATCATTATGATCCCCTTCCTGCTGTGGGAGACCTGTTCTCCGGCGGATCACGGGACCGGCTGTTTTTTTCTCTTTTTTGAAAAACGAAGCAAACAGGCAGGCCTGTGAATGCCGATGAATTTTACAACCTGCTTCAGGCAGTGATAATTTTAGTTTCAATACCCGTGTCATCGTGAATTTTTTGTTTTGATTTAATTCACCCATCGACGAGTGTATTGACGATGCATACAATGAAATCAGTATTCTGTCGTATCAAATTCCGTCGGAGGATCCTAAACCTTAGCATGGACCGGAATCATTAGTGGTGAGTGCCAGGCACTACCCGATTCACCGTCCTTCTTGCAGCGACCCCACCGTCGCAATGTTATGACAGTTATACGATGAAAGTCGTGACCTCCCTGAGGCGCGGCTTTTTTTTTGTGCGCGGAGTTGAATCAACTCGTCGGTCATCCAGGCGGAACGTCGGCGATCAATTTGGAATAATGTGGTTTCATTTCTTGCTGAGGGCCTGTTTACGTGTCACAATTAAGTATATTTTGAATCGCTCGCCACACCCCGGATCCTGATGCTGTTGCATGAATATCTCGAAAACCTCACTGGGCAGATCTTTTTCTCATTCGATTCTGAAATCGTTTTCACGATCCCGGCTGTTCTCCAAGGGGAGCATGTGGATCTGGCCGATTGTCGGCACGATCCTGTTGCTGATCCTGGGATTTATGGTTCGCACGGTTGTGGAAGAATCCGCCAGGCAGACGGTCGCAAATATTCTGCAGACAATTCTGGATGCCGATGTGGCGGCCCTGGAGATCTGGCTGGAGCGGGAAGAGTCCCTCGCGGAAGTAATGGCGGAAGAACCGCGGGTGCAGAAACTGACCGCGGAACTCGTAGCCTTGAATCAACAGAAAGCCGACGACCGCGAGGCATTACTGCAGTCAAAGACGCTCGTGGAACTCCGAGAGGAATTTGAATCGGAACTCGAACATCTGAACTACCTGGATATCGGATTGATCAGTCTGCAAGGCAGAATACTGGCGTCTTCACGAGATGAACCGATCGGTCGCGGCGATTTACCGATTCAGAAATCGGCGCTGGAAGCAGTACGTCAGGGAAAAGCCACCGTGACGCGACCTTTTGAAAGTGTCTTCGTCCGCAAAGATGCAACAGGAGAACTCAAAGCCGGCCTGCCGACGATGATGGCGCTGGCGCCGGTGAAAGATGCCGACGGGAAACCGATCGCTGCACTCTCACTGCTGATTCGACCTGAAGTCAATTTCACGCGAATTCTATCTGTCGCCCGCGCCGGAAGTTCCGGGGAAACGTATGCGTTCGATAAAGAGGGAGCAATGCTGTCCCAGAGTCGTTTCGACGACGACTTGAAAATGATTGGTCTGATACCCGATCGCGCCGACGCCCAATCGATTCTCAATGTGCAGATCCGTGACCCGCAGGTGAATATGACGGAGGGCAAGCGACCCGAATTAAGACTGGCCGAGCGACCGCTGACCCGCATGGCGGCCTCGGCTGTGCAGGGAGAAGCGGGTATCGACGCAAACGGCTATCGTGATTATCGAGGCGTGCCTGTGGTTGGTGCCTGGGTCTGGCTGCCTGAATATGAATTCGGCGTCGCGACCGAGATGGACGTCGCCGAGGCATTTCGACCGCTGTACCTGTTGCGGTACAGTTTCTGGGGGCTGTTCGCGTTGCTGGCGATGGGGGCGATTGTGATTTTTATCTTCACGATTATCGTGGCCCGCAAAGAACAGGAAACCCGCCGCGCCGTGATCAAGGCCAAACAGCTGGGACAGTATGCCCTGGAAGAAAAGCTGGGAGAAGGGGGGATGGGCGTTGTCTATCGCGGGCAGCATGCCATGCTCAGACGGCCGACGGCAATCAAGCTGCTGAGTATTGAGAAGACCACCAACGAAGCGGTGGCCCGTTTTGAACGCGAAGTGCAGCTCACCAGCCAGTTGAACCATCCGAATACGATCGCCATCTATGACTACGGCCGCACGCCCGAGGGGGTGTTCTATTATGCGATGGAACTGCTGGATGGCATCAACCTCGATGATCTGGTCAAACGGTATGGCGCTCTCCCGGAAAGCCGCGCCATCCATCTGCTGAAACAGATCGCCGGTTCGCTGGCAGAAGCGCATCAGCTGGGAGTCATCCACCGCGATGTGAAACCGGCGAATATCTTTCTGACGCATCGTGGCGGCGTTTACGACTTTATCAAGCTGCTCGATTTCGGACTGGTCAAAGCCGTCGATGGCCGGGAACAGGCTTCCTTGACGTCCACCAATTCGATGGCGGGTACGCCGATGTATCTCTCTCCGGAAGGCATCAATCATCCCGACGCCGTTGATGGCCGCAGCGATCTGTACGCCTTCGGAGCAGTCGCCTACTACCTGCTGACAGGGACGACGGTATTTGACGGGGAGTCCGTTATCGAGATCTGCATGAAACACGTGCAGGAACAGCCGCAAAGTCTCTCGGAACGCCTGGGCAAACCGGTCTCAGCCGACCTGGAACAGATCGTGATGCAGTGCCTCGCGAAGGACCCGGCACAACGACCGCAGACCGCCGGCGAAGTGATTCTGGAACTCTCAAAATGTGACAGCGATGGCCAGTGGTCGATCCTGGATGCCAGCCAGTGGTGGGAGCAAAAGATGCCAGGCCAGGCCAGTCAGGGGCAGGCGACGCAGATTCAATCCGGCATTCAAGCCAAAACATCATCCAGCTCCGTCGCGGATGCGACACTGATTATGAATCTGTCGCAGGACGAGTAACAGCGTTACGCAAGAGGTATGTAAAACCGGTTTGAATGATTCAAAGTAAATCATGTGTTTGACAGAGTCGTCTGTTTGAGGGAATCGTTTGCTCATAGGAAAACGCTCAGTGTGATATACTGAGGGTAAACGCTTTCTAACTTCTTTTTAAAAGCCCAAGCCAGTCGCCTGGAACTTTTATACAGTCTGATAAATTACGTCATGTTTTATAATCTTGCCATTCTTGTCTACACAGCCTCAATTATATTTGATGCATTTACATTGACCAATTCCGCGAATGAGGAACAATCCATTGAAGGATATACCTGTCTCGTTTTGACCATGTTCGGTCTGTTTGGATTCTATGCATATTGCTGGGCAAATGTGTTGTTTTTAATGTGGGTTTGTGAAGCAAGAAATACAAAACGAAAAAAACATTGTCTAGTTATCTCCACGGCTGCAATCTTATGTGCATTTTCATTTTTATTTGAAACTAAATTTCCATTAGATGAAGCTGGTATCAATTATGGAACCATTCAGTCATATGGTTTAGGGTTTTATCTATGGTGTGCAGCGCCCGTTCTGGGACTGATTCATTCTCTGACTTTGAAAGATGATATAAGTCAGAACGCATCAGAATCTACCTGATACTTCTACTTCTCTCGACTTTGAAAATGGGAATTGATAAACAAGCCTAGACATCATCCAGATCCGCCGCGGATGCAACGTTGATTGTGAATCTGTCGCAGGACGAGTAACAGCGTTACGCAAGAGTTCTGCGGGTAAGCTGATGGGAATCACTTCCAGGAAAAAAGCGACGTGCCGCGAGTGGATCAAGGGGGACGTTACTCCCGTACGCCGGCGTTACGGAGGATGTTGATCATGTTGTCGCGGTGCATTTCGCGGGCGTGGTCTAATAATGTCTGTCCGTTCTGGTCCTTGAAATTCGGGTCGAGACCGCGGTGCAGCAATGCTTTGAGTTTCGCTTCGTCATCTTGATTGATGGCCTGGATGGCTTCCTGCCGTTGGTGGCGGATCGTGTCGGGGGAATGCTGATACAAATACGTCACGCCATAAGCGGCGGCATTCACGATGATCAGAACCAGCAGCCCTCCCAGCAGGCGGCTATACAGCGAGCGGCGGGATTTTTGTTCCAGCTCTTCCAGCGTGCCCCGGATCAGACGGTTGGGCTGGGTGCTGCCGGATGCAGGCAGCAGGCCCTGTTGCAATTCATTATATTTGCCAATCACACAAACCGGTTCGCCGACGTCAATCCGCTTTTCCGTCATTTTGGGAAGTGAGGAATACGAAAAGGCCAGGTCGTCTGCTGCGAAGTCTTCATCAACGGTATCGTCTTCCTGCTCAGCCATATCTTCGGATTCCCGTGTTTCATCCTGATAGAAAGTCTGGTCGGGATAGCCTTCCTGGTATCGTGATGGTTCTTCAGCGTCGGTATCCTGATGCGCTTCTGCGTTCTGTTTCTGCTGCAACAACTGCTCGAACAGATCGCGTGTGAAAAGTTCTTCGGGTTGAACATTACGCAACTGCATGTTTTTCTGTACCAGGCCATCGTCGTCCGACCAGAGTTCGCCAAACACACTGAAGATCGTCACCATTTTCAGGCCTGTCCGATTTTCAAATTCGGTCTTTGTCAGAAACTCAAATCCGTTTCGGGCGGCATCGAAGCCGTGGCAGACTTCATCGGGAATGTCCTCCAGGATCGGAAAGCCCAGCAGTCGCACCTCTCCCTGCGGTGTATGAATCGCAGAGGGGGTCATCAGGAATCCGGCATAGTCGGAAGGGGTGGGATTTTCACCCGACTGTGATCTGTTTTGACTGCCCGGACGCCCGATATCATATTCACAGATCACACATTCCCGGCCGCTGAAGGGGGCAATCAACGGTTGATCGACGGGGTGAATGGTTCCACCGACGGCGATCAGCCTGCCATCCTCAAGCCTGATACCGTTTCGGGACGCGGTTGCCAGCGACCAGTCTCGCAGCGCAGTGCGGGCATTCATAATGGAACCCAGGCACAGCGTCGTGATCAGGCCGACGCAGACCGCGCCAATGATGCTTCCCGGCGGATCATAGATTTGATCGAACCAGTACCAGTAACCCCCGGCCACAGCGAGCCAGAAAAACAACGCGAACAGACAGCCGCGCAACATGGTGATTCCAGTATGTCAAATTTGAAAGCAGGGATCGACGCCGATCGGTAAATCTGCATCAAATCCTATCAGGTTCTATTGAGAACTCAAGCAGGTAGAACAGTCAATTGAAACGAGTGAACCGCAGGGGAGCGGACAGTGGTATTCGTTTTTCCTGCAAAAATCATTGGAAAGCGGTTTTTTCTGTAAGTCATCCTCTTTTCAGGTTACTAATACTGGTGGAAAGGGGTGTAAGTTTAATGAACGACGCGCAAAAGTCGCTGTTTCTGAACTGGCTGGACGAGCATGGCGCGGCTGTCATGCAGGTCGCACGCGCCTACACCCTTAATTCCGAAGAGACCCAGGACCTGGCGCAGGAAATACTGCTGCAGGCCTGGAAATCGCTGCCGAATTTTGAGCAGAAGTCGAGTGCCGCCACATGGTTTTATCGCGTGGCATTACAGACGGCGATGAACTGGCAACGTAAAGAGAAACCGCGGCGGATTATTCAAAAGCCTCTGCTGGAAGTTCACACCGTGGTGACGGAAGGAGTGAACTCTGCCGAAGCGGCGCAGCAGCGGGATACCGTGGAGCAGCTATACCGCGCGATTCGACAGTTACCCCAGGCAGATGCCGCGCTGGTGCTGCTCTACCTGGATGAACTGAGTTATCGCGAGATGGCCGACGTTTTGGGGATCTCGGAAAGTAATGTGGGTGTGAAACTGAACCGGGCGAAACAACGACTGAATGAACTGATGAAAGGGGAATCCGATGGCTCCTGATGAATTTCAACAAGCCTGGCAGGCACAGGCATCTCAAACGCGCGTGACCATCGATGCAGACCTGCTGCGCCAGGAAGTGCACCGCGATCAGCAGAGTTTCCGCACGATGATATTGTATCGCGATTACGGGGAAGTCGGAGTCGCGCTGCTGCTGATTCCCGTCTGGTTCATTCTGGGAGCCGTGACCAGTTCCCCCTGGACGTGGTACCTGACCGTGCCGGTGTTGATCTGGATGGCGGGGTTCATGCTCGTGTATCGCCGACGTCATCGACAGGAACCGGGTGAACCGGATGAGCCACTGCTGCAGTGCGTGCAGCGTTCGATCACTGAGGTGGATGATCAGATCTGGCTGCTGCGGAATGTGTTCTGGTGGTACCTGCTGCCGCCCAGTGTTTCGATTCTCATCTTCTTTGCGCATGTGTCGTGGTTGTCGCGTGGGGGAGGCTGGCTATATGCGCTCATTTTCTTCGTGCTGCTTGCCGGCTTTTTAATTGCCGTTTATATCTGGATCTATTTGTTGAATCAGCGGGCCGTCCGTCTGCAACTGATCCCGAAACGCGAAGAGCTGCTAACGCTGCAGGCCAGTCTGCAGGAGGAAGGCACCGGGGAAGGGACACAGAATCAGATCGCCCTGCCAGGTCTGCCTTTTTCAAAACAGGGGCTCCCCGCGTCATGTCATTCACCGGCACGAATCATTCTCGGCCTGGTTGCTTTTTTCGTCATTATGCTGCTGGTGGTATTCCTGGTAGAAACGGCCCGGAATTCCGCGAGAAACGAACCGCATCCCGAGAAATCTCCCTTCGCTGCGGTGCGCTGGCAGGATTCTCAGCCGGAAGTCAAGCTGGATGAAACGTGGTATCAGCTCGTATCGCTGGACGGATTGTCTGCCTCAGAGATCGTGACATTCAGCAAACAGACCTACGACGACAAATGGCAGAAACGTTTCGAAGAAGACCTCGTCGAACTCCTGACCCGCATGGGGCACCCGCCCGCAGACCAGGTAACGCTGGTCGTGCAGTCGCTGTCATCATCAGAGAGACAGACCCGGAAAGGCGTCCCCATGACGTATGAAAATCGCCGGGAGATCCGCAACGCCGCGCGAGAGCGGGAGGAGGGGAAGCCGTGAGGTTGGGTTGGCTGCGTTTCACGAACAATGTAAAACGCAAAAAAGATTGTTCGTGGTCGTTCTGGATGGGTATCATGAATAGATCCGGTTTGGATCAGGACATGCCGGGTGGCAGAGTTGGCTTGCCCAACAGTGTATGTATTCCAGCCGCGTTTCACAGCTTGAACCAATCGATGGGAGATCAGATGTTTAAGAAACATTCTATTTCGAGAATTGGAAACAGCTTACTTCTAGTGTTCGTGTCACTCATCTTGCTGTTGAATTTGAATGAGCTCAGATCGAATGCGTTCAAAATCCCTGACTCTTTACCTGAAGACATGCTGGGGTCGAGCTATCTGCCTGAGGATGATTCTAAAAGGATTACCAGCCTGCCTAAAGATCAAAGAATGCTCTATACCGAAAAACCCTATTTCTTGCCTGGGGGGCTCAGTGACTGGGAGCGATTACGTCATTTAGAAGAACACAAGATCGAGTCTATCCGGATCCTGATACCTGAGTGTGCTGATGTGACGATCAAAGATCCGAAAGACTGTCAAAAGTTTTCTATTGCACTCCAACCCAGGTATATTTTACGAAAAGTCGCTTCTGACGTGGGAAGAAGCCACGGAGGTTATGGTGCAGGGGCTTCATTAGGTGTGATGAAAGTGCGCTATCAAGGTGTTAAGAAACCGCTCATCATCGGTATCGCACAAATTGGTTTTTATCTGGATGTCTGGCATGGAAATAACAGGCAGGAATTTTATTCCAAAGCCCTGTCTGTGGCCGTGGATCACGCCATAAAAAAATATTCCGACTATCAGATTCCCAAAGAACACCTTGCCAGGCAGTCCGGGATTGATTTCCTGACGCTTCCCGATGAGTTGAAGGACCTGTAGTTGAAATAGAGAAGGGCAGGGCTCATTGTTAGAGAGACCTGTACGCTTAATAGCCGCACCAGGAGAGACTGCGATGAGTAGAAAACGGTTTGATGCAGTCTGTCTGACTTAGCTTCTGAACTTCTGAATGGAATCAGTTAATTCGGTGCACTTAACTCTTTTCCGTCATTCCTAGAATGAGGGTATTATACTTCTTCAGTCTCAACGTGCCAGCTCATAGGTTCATCACCTGGTGCATGGGGATTTGATGTTGTTGTTGTGAAGATAGTCCCGCCAGGTGTATCGCAGTGAGTACCGCTGACAACATCGTCATCAAATCCCATGATTTCGCACATCGCGACGAAGTTTGCTTGCTTTTTTGCGTCCACTTTTAGCGAGTCAATATAATTGTTGAAGTGTTCGTGTATCTCCCGTACGAGGGCTGCAGGATTGATGTGGATTTCTCCACGGCAGAGGTGAATGCCCGGTTTAAAGTCGCGAGATAGATGGCAACCCATCTTAGGCATACCACCGTGGTACATCCCGCAACGCACAATTTTGTAGATCTTTCTGATTGCATCGTCAGTCCACTGCTGTCCAGGATAAACGTCTTTGAAGCCGCGTTTGAAGAAGTCCCAACTAAAGCTTCTGAAAGTGCCGTTATTCTCCTCTCTAGCGCTTTCCTCGCCATCAATGAACTGCTGAATCATTTCGAAGTACGCAGATGCAATAGAAAGGATCACGAACCCGGATTGCTTGAACGGAGTCTCATCATCCTTATCTTCAAAGTGCCGGCCTAAACATTCAGCAAGTCCAATCTGGCGAGTCTCGACATAGAATCGAAATCTTCTAATCTTTTCATCAATATTCAGTGGCATACGTAGTCTCGATTACTATTAATGTGCCTCGAGTAATATATTTTCAAAAGGTCTGTAGTCATAACCAATGAATTCGTAGTTGCTAGTACTCGAATGACCTGCACGCCGGGAGTTGATCGTGGCTTCAAAATCTGCTGGCCACTAATTTTCCCTATCATGTGATAGTTGTGCCTCGTATCAATTTACTGTTTCAATGTTGCCGACATGATTCCTCACCATCCATTGGGTTAGATTTTCTTTGATTATTGCTGGGTTAATCATCGTTGACGTGATTATGATTGCTGAATCACCGATTATTGGTTCATCTGGATCGAGTCCGCACGGAATCATATTCCTGTTTAACGCGTCCAGAATTGATTGAGCAAACCGCTTGCTACAAATTATTTCGCAGCATCCGTCACTACGAACCCCATTGTATTTCACGATGTTGGAGGCTTCGAATATTTGGTCAAGATTTTGAGTCATGTTTATCTTCCATACGATTGCAGTGTGTAAATGATGTTAAGTGAGATTCGGTGTTCAGAGAAACAAAGGTGTCAGGAGTCAATATTAGCCATATCGTTTTTTGGTTACTGGAATCTTTGTTTGTTCACATTGCTTGTCATAAAGTTGATCCTGAACCTCAGCACAGAATTGATATTATTTACCCCTTCAGAGATTCAATGAAAGCCATCCTTGCAGCTTGTGCCGGCGTAGGACCAGCAAGCCCAGGTGACTCTTTGATAGAACCTTCCTGCTCTGTATACGATCGCTTGGCTTCTTCAATCGCAACGGATATTTTTTGATCGATAGTATCGATATCTTCGAACACGAGATCCAACTCATGCGGTGGCAATGCCATTGGTCACTCCTTTAAAATTTTACTGTTTTAAATATTCTGCTAAAACGGTCTTATTCCATTGATGGGTCTAATTCACCAGCTGGAATTCCTAATGCGTCAGCTAATTTTTGAATTGTTATATCTGTCGCTGCATGCTTGCCTTGTTCTAGGCGGCTAACGTGACTTTGTGGCATCTTAGCCGCATTGGCCAGTTCCTGCTGTGTCCAGTTTCGGATTTTACGTGCAGCTTTTATCCTAACCCCAACTTTTTTTCGGTATGATTCCACCCTTCTAGCTGTTTCAGGGTCAACTATCGAATCGAGTTCTTGGCTACTCACCCAGTCACACTTACAAAAGATTGAATAGACGATCTCGACTAACGCATCTATTATTTCATTTTGTTCATCTGGGTCTGTGGAGTCCCTGTGCAAATTCCACAGTTCAGCAATTCTTATAGCCTTGGTTTCAGGGAGTTTTTTTAACTCCAGGGTAAGTGATTCAATATCGGGCCTTATTTCATTCTTTATCATATTCATCGGAGTCCTCAATCTCCTTCCTTGCCTGCTGTTTAGAGAGACGTCCTCTCAGATTCCCTTCTCTTTTTCGTTATCGAAAATCAGCTGCTCCAGCGCTGATTCTTCTAAATATTCTTCTAATCTATTTTCAACGGTTAAAACTATATGTCTGGGTATCTGATTTTCTTCCTCCTTTTTGTAAACTTTTAGTACAACGATTTCGTTACGGTCTAATAGATGGGCAAAATAAATACGAAGATTGATTTTACCCAGCAAACCACCTTTAAGTTTTAGAGCATAAAAACTACCAACTTTTTGAATACGAAGATCATGCAGTTCCCGTTGGTCACCAAAGTGCTTCAAGCGATCAACTAAATCAAGCAAATGCTTTCTCTTCCCCCTATTCTTCAGTTTTTTGGTTGCTTCTTTAATTGCAAAAGGATGCAACTTAACCACCAGCCCGTCTGCCCCATCAGACTCACCGGTTTCATCACCCTCACTTTGCCCCTCAGCGTTTTGCGCCATAACTTCACCTCCGTGAATAAGCGACTCATTTCAGATTGTCATCAGATAACTGTCTCAGCATTTCCCTATCGGAATGAATTATATAACAATATGCAACAATATGCAACGGCATATTGCTTTAGATTGCATATTATGGTTAAATTTCTCTACTACAAAAAATCTGTCTCAAAATAGGGTTTTCTGGTCCCAGGGGTTTCGGGTCTGTTTCCACAAGTGTTCAAAAAATGTTATCTGAACCGTTATTGCTGTCGTTTACCGTAAGATACTTCTGATTGACAGCAGTTTTATTTAGCTCACTATTAACCACAGCAAACGCCGTGCGGCTGATGTTGCTTGCTGTCCGTGATCGGTTTTCAGTAGTGTGGGATTACTCTGATCGTTTTCTACTCGTCGGGTTGTGCCGAGAAAGTGGGGAGATTCAATTCTTGTACGAACGCGGCAGCTGTGACCTCCTGCTCGCTGCGCTCGGTCCGGATAACATCCGGACTTACCCTTTTTTGCTTTGGTGTGGTTTTGTGTTTTTTGTGGTCGAAGATTCTGATGGGGGGGCCTCATCTGTTCCCATTGTATGCGATACCGGGTTGAACCTCGCCAGGCGGGCTGACACATGGGACAGCCCCTACGGCAAGGCAGGTCGGGTATGTGGCACTGAAGTGTGTGTTTGCCCTGACGGTTTCCTGTTGTCTGCGACAACCTCGAATTGGATTGGGGCTATCCGATTCTTTCTCGGGCGATTAAAAAGGTGTCAGGAACCTTAAATTTAAGGTTCCTGACACCTTTTTAATCCTATGATGAATATCGATCACACAATTCAAATCATTCAGTGGTTCAGGATTTTCATCTGCGGGGGTTGGGGCACTTCTTTTATGATGCTTTGTGAAACGGGTAAGGAAGCCGTGATCACCTTCACCGTTGGGCAAGCCAACGGTGCCACCCACCGTGTGAATGTGGGGAGCATGGTGCCGAATGTGTATGGGAATCCTGATGCTGGAATGAATGCGATAGCTGTGACTTCCTGCTCGCTGTGCTCGGTCCGGATTTTATTCGGACTCAACCTGTTTTTCTGAGTGGGGATGGTTGTTTAAAGCACTGTCGGGCAAGCCGACAGATGGCACCCGGACGGGGGAGAGGACATTGAAAACTTGTTATTTTTGTGGGGTTCATTCTGGTGTTCGATCTGTGGAACTGGGGTTCGTTG